>CAZMBV010000020.1:0-22552 GCA_964564335.1 uncultured archaeon | reverse complement strand
CTTTAAGAAACATCGAGGTCAAAATTTATTGCCTCCACTGCAGGTACTTTTTGGGGTCCAGATTGACTCTTATTTTAAACATAGTGGTCAGTAAAGTAATGGACCTACTCAGCTGGTAGGTCAATTGTTCCACCTACACCCGTGACTTTTTCCCTTGCACGGACTGTAATGGACTGAACACCAGTCAAGTTTAGTTTACGAGTGACTTTTCCAGACCCTAGAATTCTATCAATACCGAGCTTTGATACATCAATATTGTATCTCTTACCAGTCATTGTAGCAATACCTTTCTCAACGAGCCTGTCAGCAGCCTCATCGATCTCGCCAATGTTAAGGACTACAAGATCATCCAGCAGCTTCTGTGGCCTTTTGAAACCCCATTTACCAAAGTATCTTGGATTCTCAATCATTATTTTGATGTAGTGATGCTTCTTTGACCCGGCCATCCCTTTTCCGCCTCTTTGCCCAGAGGCTCGATGACCTGCACTAAAACCATATCCGGCCGCTCTGCGTCCTCTCATTTTATTGATTTTCTTGGATTTTCGTTTCTGCATGGCTGCTTTCTCCTGTCTATGCTTTTTTCAATCGTATTTCCAGCACGCCGTTGCGTATTGCTGATTTTGCTTCATCCTTCACTACTTTAGAGGGTAGTTCGATAACCTTGTGATATGGTCTCTCAGGATTCTCCGAATGGATTGTGAGCGAAGAACCTTTGATTCGTACCTTAATCTCATCCCTCTCGACTCCAGGAACCTCAGCAACAACGACTATCTCGCCATCCTCCTCAACGACATCAACGAGAGGTTCTAGAATGTGCTCTTCAGTACCTGGGGTATTACCAAATTTTTGAATCATGGGCTTTCCGTCCGGACCAACTCTCATTGAGAAGCCAAATGTGAATGGATTGATTCCCTCAGGATTTCTGAGGAGATCTTGAAATGCTTCCGGATCGAGAAATGCACCTTGATTCATCTCCGACATCATACGCTCCATCATTTCTTCGATCTGCTGGATCATTTCTTCGGGTATGAAATCGCCCAAGTATCGACGCAATCTCTTTCTGGCTTCATCATCGTTGTCCCAAGACATTGTATTAACCTCAAATCATACGTATCGCGAGTTCGTTTATACCTTCACCACGGTATCCAGTAATTCCACCCATACCTACTGGGAGATTCCTCTTATTGCCACCATAACCTTTTGATGGGGGTGTTAATCGAAAGACGGGTTTCAGTCCTTCGACGTCAGAAACCTTTCCTTTCCCTGAAACAATAGCCTTTGCAAGGGCTTTGATACTGCTATAGCTTGAATTCTTCTTCACATAGTTATCAGTTAATCTACCATTAGCTGGAAGACGACCTCGCTTCCGGAGTAGTTTCTCAACAACTTCCTCATTTGGTTCGCCCCATGTGATATAGTCCTTAGATTTTGTAATCATCCCATCCAAGCTTGATGTAACTATAAAGAGTCTAGCTTGATGCAGACGACCAAGTAGAAGTTTGTCAAGCGTGTCTTCAATTTGAGGACGAACTCTGACTTGACCTCTTACTCTAATGGCTAAAATCAATTTCTCTGTTTCACTCATCACTCAGTCACTCCTGATGATATCCACTCTTGTGGTGGAAGCATTTTGTATGTCTTTGTAAGTGCAGATACGAATGCTTTGGCAAAGTTCGATGAGGTTCTTGACCGACCCTTTGTAATTGACCATACATCATGCAGTCCAGCAATTCTTAGAACAATCTTGCCAACATCAGCAGTCACAAGACCAGTACCTTTTGGTGCAGGTCTGAGTGTAACTCGGACAGATCCAGAAGACCCATCAACCTCGAATGGAATACTATGGGGATCATGACATCTACACTCCCAAGAACCACAACCTCTCCTAAACATAGTGATGTTTAGTTTGGCACGCGCTTCGGCAGCTCTCACTGAAGGTACAAATTCTGGAGCTTTACCAATACCAATCCCAAGCACACCCTCACCATTTCCGACTACAACGGTCAATCTGAAGCTTTTCTGCTGTCCGCTGTCGGACTGTCGTTGTACCATGCTCACATCGACAACTTCTTGCCTGAGCTCTGGAAATAGAGCATCTACAATCTCAGGCTCTCTGATTCTGTAGTTGTTCTTTAATATCTCCTCGATGCTGTTTATGTAGCCATCTTTGACAAGTCGCCCAAGTTTTGTCTTGGGAATCCACTCATCCATTGGATTTACGTCAGCTCGGGGTGCTCTTCGTCTTCTCTGTTTGCTCATCACTAATCATCCCCTAAATCTTCGACTTCTTGCCTTTCTTGCCTTTGCCTCTGGCAATTAGCTTCTTAGGCTTGGGTTTCCTTGGCACTGCTCGAGGTGGTTTGACCTCTGGAACCTCTTTCTTGGGTTTCTTAGCTGGTTTTGCAGCAGCCTTTGCAGGTGCCTTTCGTGTCTTCTTCTTCTTTAGAGTCGCGGCTGGAATCTCTAGAAGTGCTTTCTTCACCGTATCAACCTGTTTAGGAATCGTGGTGATAGATGTCTTAGTCTTACCAACTTTGGTGAACATCTGAGAACCTTTGATAGCGCTGTAGTGTTCATAGCTACTAACGATGTGTTTACCAGAAATTCGATCATCACTAGGGAGTATCTCTGGACTGTGGGGTACTTCAATGCCTGCATCAACGACACCCTTGAGTGCTGCATAGATTCTTGAACCTTTGATTGGTGGGTTGAGACCCACATCAAGAATTGCCCCCTTGACCCCTCTACTCTTTGCACGTAATCCTGCAAGAAATCCAGTAAGATAAGCTGCAGGGAGGTTACTAGCACCAGCTTTCCAACCATGTCCAGATAATTCACTAGCAATGGCTGACGCTACTGTCATATCTCCAACAACATTCGCGTTGATGATCTGAACCAATGTATTCGTATTTGTTTTTCTTACGACGAGTCGTGGACGCCTGGATTGTAAGAGGCTTCTGCGACGATAATAGTTTGTCTTGCCTTCTCGGCGGCGTCTGAACTTTACTCTGTATGTTGGTCCCTGTGCCATTACTTGGACAGCCTCCTCTCTGAAATGTATGTTCGAAGGTGAGCAGTGTTACGGAATGCGTTTCCTTTTGCCTTCAAGTATAGTTCTCGATAGACCTTGGGCGTGATTTTTTCTGTGTCACGCAATTTCCGTAGTTCCTTCCGCATCGGACGAATCTTCATCATCCAGCGTTCCTTACCACTCATCTTTGAAGTTGCCTTGCCTTTCTTTCTACCAGGTCCCTTTCTTTGGCCCTTTCTCTTCTGTTCAAGAATGTGACGAGCCCGACCTCTACTCACTCCAATATATCGCTTCTTTTGGATAGCTCCTTCATCAATAAGACGTCTAATGTCATCCCTTGTTATTGCAAGACTGACTTCATCTTCAAATTCGGGGTCCATCCAAACACGTGATTGGCCAACTTTCATGACTTCAGCAGCAAGTCGTTTTTGTGTGGAGAGTTTCATTAATACTCCTCCTCCAAGTCAAGGTCTGTGAAGAGATCTTCTTCACCAATTTCTTCGGTTGTACCCGGATTTAGTACTCTCAGTAGTTTTGTATCTGCTTCAGCCAAAATTAGCTGACGCTTCCTTCCACCAACACTAGCACCAATACGTATTGCATGAACATCAGCATCAAGACCGTCAAGGTCTGCTGGTTTGTGTACCAATACTTCTTTGAACAGTGATGGATGTAGATAGCGGACTGCTTTTGGTGTACGATATCCTGATTCAACCATGGCAATTCTGCCTTTCTTCTTCTGACGTGTGTAACTATCGATTCCACGTACTTTGCGCCATCGATCGCTTACTCGGGTCCACCGATGTGCTTGATCTGCACGAAAGCGAGGTTTGCGATGTTTTTTGTTCATGGCAATTCGTACTATTCGTGGTTCAAGTTTCTGAAATCGTGCAGGTTTCTCTAGCTTATCCTTCTTAGAAGCCTTCTTTTTGGCTTTCTTTGGTTTAGCTTCTTTCTTCTTTGATTTGGCTTTCTTCGAAGGAGCTGGACCTTCTGGAAGGACTTTCTCTGCAGCTTCGATTAACGATTTGGCAGTCGTTTCTCCTATTCCATCTACTTCAGCAAGCTTGCCAACATCTGTTTCAGCGAGTTCCTTTACTGATTTTACTCCAGCCGCTTTCAACGTTTCAGCTATCTTTGGACCGACGCCAGGTAGGTCTTGAAGCTTGGGTGTCTTCACCTTTGGCGTTTCAGCTTTCTTCGGTTTGGTCTCGTCCTTTTTTGGGGGAGCTGTCTTCTTAGTATCTTTCTTTGGAAGTGCTTTCTGAGCGGCTTTAATAAGCTCCTCTGCTCGAGATTCTCCAAGTCCATCTACCTTTTCAGCAAGTTTGTCAGCTTTTGCCTGTGACAGTTTCAGCACTGTCTTTATTCCGGCCGCTCTTAGCTTTTCTTCTAGCTTGGGGCCTACTCCGGGCAGGTCTTCTAAATTCGGTTTCTTTGACATCTTGTTGCCTCCTATACTATGGACTTAACCTCTTCACCCTTTGTCTTCCTGATGACATATATGCCGTCTAGGAAAACTCGCCTATCTTTATCTCGAATTTTGCAGGCTTGTTGGATGTTTGCAGCGCTTTGTGATACATGCTCAATGTTGATTCCACTGATGAATATTTCATCTTCAGTTGTACGAATATTGACATCTCCTATCAAACGAGCGCTACGTAATCCACGCTCACCAATGAAGTTCTTAATGAATATGATATCGCCCTTTTGCTCGACAGTGATTGGAAAGTGGCTGTATACTATCTTCATTTCGTATTCGTAACCGAGATGAACACCAAGCATCATATTGCGAACATGAGCAATTACAGTGCCTACCAAAGCTCTGGCACGTTTTCTACTAACATGCGTTCCTACAATAACTTCGTTACCTTCAATCTTGATGGTTGTCTGTGGCTCGGGAAAAGAGCGTTCAAGGGTTCCTTTCGGACCAGTGACAGTTATTGTCTTGTCCTCAAGAGTTACCTGACATTCACTAGAAATTTCAATCCGTTTTTCATAGACTGGTTTTGTAGACATTTGTCAGATCTCCTCAATATACATATGCTAGCAATCTTCCACCGATTCCTCGGTCTTTTGCGTCTTGGTGAGTCATCACACCAGCAGGTGTTGTGACAATTAGAATTCCATAGTTGTAAGCTGGGAGGAATCGCTTCTCATATTTTTCAAAGCCATCTCGTCTTACTGGAAATCTTGGTTTGATTACGCCACATTTGTTCGTACGGCCCATGAGTTGAATCCGGAATCTTCCTGCGTTTCCATCATCGATTCGCTCAAATTCACCAATGTATCCCTTAGACTGCATAACTTGCAGTACTTTTTCTATTAGATTAGATGCAGGTGCAATTACCACTTCGGCCTTCCCTACAATTTCACTATTGTAGATGTTAGACATTGCATCAGCCAATGGGTCTAGTAGTGTCATTTTCTCTTAGACCTCCTTACTGGTACTTCCGAAATCCGAGTTTCACCGCTGTTTCTCTAAAACAACGTCGGCACATGTACAGGTTGTATGATCTAATGATTGCCTGATGTGTGCCACAACGGACGCAAGTTCTGTTGCCTTTGCCACTTTTCTTTCGTTGACGTGTACGATCTTTCTTTGTACTCATCTATAATCACCTCAGAACAGGTATGTCCGTTCTCGCTCCTTTTCTAGTATCTCGATACCGAACTTGTTCTTTACAAACACCATGCTTTCTTCAGGGGTTAGCCTGTGTTTGTATGGTACCTTTGCTTTTCGTCTGCGTCGTCTCTTGACTCTGAATCCTGGTCGTTCGACACAAACTGTAATGTTCATTCCTTGTACTCCAAGTTGAGGGTCATATTTGACGCCTTCAATATTGATGTGTTCAGCTATTCCGAATGCAAAATTACCGTCATCATCCCAATTTTTCAGTAGGAGTACATCATCCTTAGCCTTCAAGGTCCGTTTGAGAAACTCAACAGCATTCTGATGTCTAAGAGTGACTCTAACAGCTATTGGTTCGTTTTTACGGATTCCAAAATCACGAACGGTTTGACGTGCTCTGGATTGAATCGGAGTTTGACCAGTGAGTTGTTCAAGGATTGTAGCAGCTCGGGTTAGATCTTCGCCACCACCTGTGCAAATATCCACAACAACCTTTGCGATGAAAGGTTCCCTCATTGGATATGCTTTCCAGTCATCCACGTAGACTTGTTCGTTCTCTATGCTCATCAGGAACTACCTCCATCTACTTGAAGACTGACTTCAGGTTTGTTCTTACCCACAACAAACACATATTCTAAGGCGGTCTGGAAACGGTTTCCTTCAGGATCTTCCATTGTAACCGTACTGGCATGGGTGCCTATGCGTTTCTCAATCTCAATGACTTTTCCTTCATTTCCGATGTTCCTGCCTCTTGATACAATGGCATATACACCCTTTTGGAATTCAAGAGAATCTAGGATTTTCTGATCGGGAATTGCTATCTTGAGTGTGTCAAATGTGTTGTACTTTGATGGCTTTTCACCTTCTGAGAGAAGGAGTGTACGTCCATCATGTAGGCCCAACTGAACTCTTCCACCTGCCACCATTGATTTTGTTTCAATTCTACAGAGTTTGAATTCTGCTTCTTTGTCATCAATTTTGGCAAGATTGAATCCACCACGTTTCTTTGGAATAAGCCGGAAACGGTCACCAGCAGTTGTAAGGTCAATAACATCCATAATACCTACTGGGAATCGTGGGTCTTTTCTAATGTGACCATCTACTTTGACTTGACCGCTTGAAAGTATTGCCTTTACTTCACGCATATTCTCGGCATATCCCAATGTTTCCCGAAGCAACAGTGCCAATGGTAGACAGTGTTCCCGAGCATGAGGACCTGGAATAACGCGTGTTGTGAACTTGCCTGTTTTTCTCTTAATTGGCCAGTACCTTGGCGCCGGTAGACGCTTCAGATGCTTCTTCTGACCTCTTCGTGTCATCTATTCTTCACTCTCCGCGATCTTCATTACTTTGCTCTCTATGAGCTGTTTTCTCTCATCATCCAACTCAAGTTTCACAAGCATGATATTGGATGGGTGAACAGGAATATTCACTTCTTTTCCGTCAGCTTTTGTGACCGTAGCGCTATCAAGAAAAACTTGAACATCTTTGTAGTCTACTCTGAGCACTTTGCCTTCTGTGTCACGAAACTGACCTCTCATAATCTTTACAAGATCACCAGTTTTCACACCTAATGATCTTAGTCCATATTGTTCTTGCAAGAACTCATCAAGTCTACACTTGAGACGATTCTTGTTAGCGTGAATGGGAGCGCTGTGCATTTTCTTGCGCTGCTTTCCAGGGGACTTTGAACTAACTTTCTTTGTCATCTCTTTCACCTTCACACTATCTTTGATGCAATTGCGGCAACTCGAGGCCACTTTAGAGTGACTTCTCGTGCCATCGGACCTCTAAGCTCTGAACCCTGGGGTTCTCCACCAGGTTTGACTAGAACTGCTGCATTATCTTCGAACTGCATCCAAGTACCGTCTGGTCGCCTGAATGCTTGTTTCTGCCGTATAATAACAGCCTGAAGCACTTGTTTTCTAAGCTCTTGCTTTCCTTTCTGAACTGATACATTAACCAAGTCTCCGACACCAGCTTTACCAAGTTTCCTCAGTTTTCCTTTGTATCCAAAGACTGTAATCAGTTTGAGTTCTTTTGCTCCAGAATTATCAGCACACAAGATTGAAGCACCAATTGGTAAACCTCGGGCGACCCGTGGTATGAATTTTCTAATTCCTCTACCGACCTTTCTTGACATTGATTATTCCTCCTGTGCTCCATCAGACTGCATAACTGCCACAACGACACTAGATACATTCTTACTCAAAGGTCTGCACTCGATAACCTTCACTTTGTCACCAAGTTTGACATCAATGCATGGTGGAAGATGTGCAAGTTTCTTTGATCTGCGTCGCTCGTATCGAGAGTATTTCTTCACAAGACTCAGAAAGTCCTGCTGGAATGCTATGGTCTTGTACATTCGTGTGCTAGTCACTAGACCTTCCATGATTCGACCTCTCACTGGGAGATTGCCATGGAATGGGCAATGAATATCATCACATGTTTTCTCTGGTGGCTCCACATTTGGGATGCCAATGTTCCGGACCTTAGTGTTGGTTTCAGCCATTCTCACCAGCTCCTATTGAGGCGTTTCTTGATTCTATCCTCGGGTCTTCCTTGTAGCACACTGCCATCAACACGGACTATTGCGCCATTGGGAAGGGTGATGTCAAAGACACAAACACCCTTGGGTATGCTAATCTCACCATTCTTGGTATCCAAACGAATCATCTCCTTGGTTTCTCCAAGAATGATTCCGCCTCTGCATGCAAGAGTCGGGTCACTTGACTCGACAATATGAGTAGCAAGACCTGTGAGTTCATGTCTTACAATATTCTCAGGGGCTATTCTCATTTGGAATCCTCCAGTTCTTCTTCTCGCTGAATTGTTAATATGCGAGCAATAGCCCGTCGTACATTGCGAATTTTGTACGGATTCTCAGTGCCACCACCAGTGGCAACGTCAACTCTGATGCGGGACATCTCATTGTAGAGCTCTTCCAGTTTCTTCTGGCGCTCAGCAGGTGTAAGTCCACGGATTTCCTTAGAATTAAGTCCAGCCATTACTCAGTACCCTCCTTGTCCATTGCATCAATCTCCTCTAGATCTTCTAGAATACTCTCCTCAACTACTTCACCCTCTTCAGGTGCAGATTCCTTGTGTTCCTCTTCAGGAACTTCAACAGGAGTGTCAATAGGATCTGAAGGTTCTTCGGTTGTGATTACATCTTCTACAAGCTCAAGTCCATCAAGTTCTTCGAGCTCACGAAGTTCATCAATATCTGTGATACCCTCAAGAGATTCTTCCACAACTTCTTCATCTGTGGTTTCTTCTTGAGGTTTCTTGATAAGTTCAATCTCCTCAGGCTTCTTTGGCTTAGGAGGTTTAATTTTGATTACTCCGGGTAGTCTGGTTTGGGGTCCCATAATTCGAACCTTGATTCCTATAACTCCAGGTTTGAGAACTGCTCTATCATCAGCTTCGTCAACAAACAGGTCCGCGGGTTCGCCAGTCTTAGCGATGACGCCCTGTTTGAATTTCTGATACCGGGCTCTTCTGCTAGAGAGTTTACCCTTAACGATAATCTCACAGCCAACCGCCCCTGCTCGCATGACTCTTCGTAGAATCCAATAGGCCATTCTGCGGAATCGAACGCCTCGCTCTAGCTGTCGTGCTAGTCTTGATGCCATAACTGCAGCATCTAACCATGGGTTCTCGATCTCATTAACTTCAACTTGAACATTCTCAATACCAAATTCATTCTCAAGAATGTAGGTTAATTCTCTAATCTTGGCTCCTCTTCGGCCGATGACCACTCCAGGTCTTGAAGCATGAACTACAACTTCTGTTTTCATAGGCATTTTTCTGATTTCTACACCACCGTAACCAGCAGCGTTGAGCTCAAGGGCCAAGAATTCATCTATTGCTAGTTTACGAGAGTTCTGCTCGATGAAATATTTTACAGCCGACATTTAACCAACCTCTTCTAACACTATTTCCACGTGAGAAGTGTTCTCAGTGTACGGAGTACTTCTTCCGAAAGCTCTCTCTATGTATTTCTTGTAGGACCGACCTCTGTGCGTGACAGAATGAGCGATTCTTAGTCGGTCAATATCTAGACCCTTATTGTCAGCATTTGCTTCTGCATTCTTCAGAATCTTCAGAATGTAGCTTGATGCCTTGACCGGATGACCACCAGCCATCCATTTCTTCATTCCCGAGTGGTGTCCACGCTTCTTCTTATGGCGTCGATAAGGAATCCATGCTTTCTCTTCCATAACCTGTTCGAGGAGTTCGACTGCTTTATCTAGCATCATACCTCGAATTTCAGCACAGACTTCTCTGCACTGTTTTGGAGAGACCCGCATATTCCTTCCACTTGCTATGGCCGTTCTGTCTGGGTCAATGCCTATGATTGAATATCCATATGATGGCATGTTGCCTCACTTCCGCTGTGGGACTTTTCAGTGCTCACTTTGATAGTAAGCTTTCAAGTCAATATCGCTATCAATAACCACTCCAGACCCTACCGGCACACGTTTACAGGCTGTTCTCCGCGAGCAGAAATTGTTGCCTGCACTGCTTCCATCAGTTCTGAAACAGTCTTGTTTCATCTGCGACTAACTCGGTTTCGGAATAGGTTTAGCATTTAAATCTATTCACATAACCGAGTATTGACTATGGATTATTACCAAACTCAGCTGTGACACGTTTCAAGATTGGAGTTCGAACAGAATCATGAACAAGCTTGATTCCAGACTCTGTCAGTGTCCCCTTTATATAATGGACACCTGCAGACTGAATGTAAACTAGTTTTCTATTCTTTAGTTTCTGGAGACTTCCCAGCACGATTTGAGTGATCTCCTCCTCAGAAATATCGAGCCCGCCACCAGGAGTCTGTAAGGTTTCACTCATCTTTAGTATATTTCGCATTGAACTGAGTTGACGTCTATGACTATCATATGGATTTGAGTACATCCATAATAGTACAATCAAGTCAACTACATCGAGACCAATGTCTGGATTCCTTTCCAGTGCTTTTTTAGCCACGAGTTCAACCATTGGCATTCTAATCACATACCAGTACATTTGAAACCTATTCAATGAATCGCATTGTTCATACTAAATTCACACTACTCGCCGTCGGTTGGTAAATATGTCCATTACGTAATAGGCGTTCTAATGAACTATCAACTGATGACTCCGATATCCCCTTTTGCTCGAAGTGATGAATAATATCGCCAACCTTGAGTTGACCTCCGCTCTTTGTGAGCAATTCAATGATTTCTGAAGATACATCTTTGTCTGAGAGCTGGGAGGGAATTTCTTCTTCAGTGATAACAAGCTGAACAATCCACGGTCGTGGAAAGATTAGTGCTCCATTAGTAGATAAGCTCTCCACTTGTTTTTCAACCCAAGACCAAGCAAGCCCATCTTCTGTTGTCAGTTCCTCTAATCTATCAAGAGTACATGATTTACCACGGGCCTCTTTCTCCAAGATAGCCAGTAGGCGTCTTCGTTTTCCTTCAGGTGCAGGTTCATCACTCTTACTTGTGATGTCATCCGCACTGACTCGCTCTGATGGCATCAAAGCCTTGACTCGCTCACGAGACCGCTCCACAGCATCATTGAATTCAGTTCCACCCTTTGAAGCATTGAATTCTTTAACCGCAGTAGAAGCTTGTTGTGGAGAGTCAAATAATGCCAAATTTGCTTTGGTGATGTCAATGATGCTCCCACAATAACTGCATCTCCTCCGTTTCTGACCTGCAGGAGCATTTGTGAACCCTTTGCACTTTGAACACATGAATACTACGAATTGCTTCACAAGGAATACCTCGACTTCACTAATCTAATACCAGTCTGAGTATATAATGCTCCCTCTCTCTGGTCAAATAAATAGCATTATATCATGAGTGAATTGCGAGAAAAGTGGGAATGCGAAGATGGCAAAGAAAGCTAAACAGATTGATGTTGACCCTAGATTGTGTAAAGGCTGTCATATTTGCATCTCTATTTGTCCTCATGGTGTGCTGAAGAAAGCAGATGTGGTTGACAATAGAGGATTCTATCTTCCGATTGTTGCAGATCTTGAAGCGTGTAAGGTCTGTCGTCTTTGTGAAATGGAGTGTCCCGACTTCGCAATTTCAGTTGTAGAAGTCGAGAGTTAAGAAATTAAAAACTAATGATTTCTTACTCGGATTCTATGAGCTATAATAATACATGCAATGATATATGATTAGACGCTGAATTGATTAGTCTAGTAGGTGTTCCAAGTGTCTAATCCGGATATCCAAGTTCTTCTAAAAATACGAACCGAATTGAACTCAGAGGTAGATAGACTGAAAGATATGATTGCCAGATTAGAGGACCATATTATATCTCTCGATGCTCAAATTGCTAGAGGTAGTTTCGTGACTGCAGATGCAGCAATTCCTAGACAGGGCACACCAGCTTCTACTGTTGAAACTAAAGAACCACAGACGGTTAGCATCATGAATAAAGCAGGCAATCTTGAATTAGGAATGGTCGAAACAATAGAACAGACCATGAGAATAATTCCTGCCGAACATGCAGTCTATGATATCACACGTGGTGCATTCGCACGGTTCTTTCTTGAACGGATATTAGGAAAGTTCCAACAGGAAGATAGACATCGTGTTGAGAGTGGAGAGATTGAATGGGAAGATGCATTCGACTTCGAAGTAAGCGCAGAAGATAATATACTAGATGAGATGGTCATTCGTAATATCGGGGACGATGCTAGACAAAAAGAGATACATAATGCGCTTCGATGGGCATTGGAAAAGACATATAGTGCTAAATGAAATTGAATGTGGCGCCTAAAGGGACTTACCTTAACTTCCATTGCAAAAGATTATATCACGGATTCGATTGCTCTGGATGTAGCTCATTGAGTAAAAGTCCGGAGAGGAGCAGATGACGTCACATCACGAGCACGAAGATTTGGCAGTTAATCCTCAAGTGATTGTATCCATGGTGCTCAGTGCTCATGAATTTTACAAAGAAAAGAAGATTGAGAGCAGATATGAAAAGATGGCTCTTGATTTAGTCCGACGTTTTGTATCCCGCGAGGGACTTCCAAGAGAAGAAGACCCATTCTTCTCCGCCGCACTCTATATCGTGACTAGACATCCATGGAGTCATCCAAACCCACTCACTAAATCGAACTTTGCGTCCAAGCTTATAATGAAAGAATCAAGCCTGGAGTGGTATACTGAGAGTATCTGCGAGAAATTAGAATTCTCAATATTTCACGATGCAACTCAATTGCCATTCTTCATGGATCCTCAGGGAACCATCGCTAGTGTCGTTGATTCCGTTGTTCGTTCTAGCGTTGGAGAGGAGGTAGTAAGTAGTATCATCAATAGAAGTGTAGAAGCTCCTCAATATCTAGCAGAAAAGATAGTCGACCAACTCTGCAATGTCGTCAAAATAGTCCCTTTGGTATTTCAACAAGAACTCTACAATTTAGTTCGTCGAAAGATTGAGGTTGAGAGTGAGCTACTCTCAGCTCAGATTAATCGACGATAATAGTTTCTTAGGAGTTCTCAGGCTGAAGAGTTACTTCTTCTACGAATCTCCGACCAGCAACTACTTGATCAATCGAATGTATCACAGCACCTGCCTGCTCCAAGATGTCTTTTATCATATCATAACGCAGGTCATCGCCCTCCAGAGTGATAGTGATGCTCTCTGTATTCTGGTCAACTTCTTTTAATGAAATGTTGAGACCACTCACGTGCTCATCGCGAGTCAGCATTAATGCAAGATCCGTTAATCGCGGACTATGCGGTTTCAAAACGTCCAGTACAATTCTACGTATGCCGTGAGGCAATAATTACATTCCCCATGTTTGACCGTCAGGTCATATTTTTCTGTACCAGTTGCTTCTGGTACTGGCTTGTTAAACCTTGCGAATGGGAACCTAATTAAAAAAAAGACGGATTTACTAAATAGTTGGATATGTAGCGCGATTTATTCATACAAGGTAGGCAATTCCTCAAGGCTTATATCAAGTTCAAGAGGATTATAATATTGTTCTCAACTACGTTGAGATACGCCGGGATGATTCAGGATGGACTCTGCTGCGAAACAGGATAGACTAGATAAGCATGATAAAGATAAAGAATCAGACAATTCGATCATGCCTAATATCAGATCAATCAAATATGATTCAGGTAGAACTATTGATATCGATGTAGCTGATTTCAAAGGCCATCCATTGTGGTCGATTCTTATTGAAACTGCTAGGAATAATCCATTATTTCCAAATCGAGCAGGTTATGCACATAGTCAGATTATTCCTAAGAACCCAAAGATTACACCGAAGGAACTTGCAGGCAAGCTTTCCATTACAGTAGGAGAAGCTCTTGCAATTCTTGAAGGTTATGAGATTCCTGCAAAATAATCCAGTGCCATAAGTCGCTATTTTTATGTGAATCCACTGAGCACTGGATAGGTTTGGTACCTATGAGTGAACTAACTGGATTTAGAGACCCTAGATATGCTGAGGCAGTCACTAAAGAAATTAAATCTCGAGGAGAAGGGAAGCAGCTTCGTATCGTTCATGTTTGTGGAACGCATGAAGATACAATCAGTCAGCATGGACTCAGGTCACTTCTCCCTGAAGGACTCAATTTGGTTGCAGGTCCAGGGTGTCCGGTTTGTGTATGTGCAGCGGAAGATGTAGACATGGGTATCGAACTGGCACGTCAAGGACATATTATAACGACCTTTGGTGATATGTTTCGGGTCCCCTCAACAGAATCCTCACTTGCAAAAGAACGGACAAAGGGTGCTGATGTCAGAATTGTTTACGGAATAGGTGAGGCAATAGAGATTGCAAAAAAGAATCCTGAGAAAGAGGTCGTATTCATCGGAGCTGGGTTCGAAACAACTGCACCAACATTAGCACTTGAGATAATACGAAAACCACCATCTAATTTCTCAATATTGACATCACTCAAGATAATTCCTCCAGCAATGGATTTGCTTGTAAAGATCGAAGGATTCAATGTTGATGGATTCATTACTCCAGGCCATGTGTGCGCTATTATTGGGACAAATGTCTTCCAATCTTTTGCTGAGAAGAACAAGACTCCATGTGTAGCTGCAGGTTTTGAACCGCTTGATGTTCTCGAAGCAATCAGAATGATTTTAGTTCAAATCGAAGAAGGTAGAACAGACTCCGAGAACGAATATACTCGTGTCGTTCGTCCAGAAGGAAATATCGCGGCACAGAAAGTATTAGGTAAAGCTTTTCGTATTGGTGACGCGCCGTGGAGAGGTTTAGGTATTATAGAAAAATCAGGGTACTTCATTAGAGAAGAATTTGCTGAACATGATGCGAGAGTCAAATTTGACTTCCCCGATATTGAATCAGTGGATCTTCTACCAGGATGCAGGTGTCACGAAGTAATCTTGGGAATGGTGGACCCTCTAGATTGTAAGTTATTTGGAAAACGATGCACTCCAATGGAACCCTATGGGCCATGTATGGTAGGTCATGAAGGGACATGCAGGATCCGTCATGAGAATGTAGATTTATGAGAATAAAATAAGAGGGGAAAGCTTGCACATGCTCTTAGTGATTAGAAGGAGAGAATGGGTCCATTCTTGGTTTTTTGGGGGCATCCAACGACAATGACTGAAACGTGCATAGCTCTCCCTTGCTATAGTATAGGGGATAAAGGAACAAAAGTCAGCTTGTGTTCTAACAGACAGTTAGTCAGGTGTCACTTTTGTTTCATTTTTCTCTCTACATCTTTGAGTTCTTTTGGAGTATTGAAGTTCACAAAGGTACTTAGCTCAGGATCAAACTGGTTGAGAGTTTCAGTGGAAACATATAGAACATGTTGAATTCTGTCAAGAAGATCACTCATCTTACGTGATCCTTTCTCCATAACTTCCAATCCACGTGCATATGCATGTTCAGCATGATATACTGAGTGAAGTGGTTCAATATATCCAGAGGGCCAAGAAGGAACTATAGCTCCATGTCCAGGAATAAGCTGAATGAGCATCTTGAGGAGATCTGGCTTAGCTAATGGTGCATCAACAGGGAGTAGAATTACATGCGTAGTTTCTGTATGCTCAAAAGCTGTAATTGCACCGGTCAGCGCACACTTTGGTTCACCCTCTGGATCAATCACAATCTTCGTGCTCTTAACGAATGGTTTGAGGGTTTTTTCTTGCTCTTCATCAGAAACTGCAACAAGAATAGTAGAGGAAACTTTCCGCGCAATGTCTAACATATGGGATATGAGGGGTTTTCCTTGGAACTCAGCTAATGCTTTATCTGAGCCAAACCGCTTCGATGAACCACCAGCAAGAATTGCCACGGTTATATCTTTCATATTTTCCACCGAGTCCAGCGACTAGTCCAACGTAAGATAACTTCTTGCCTATGGTGATTCTTCATGGGGTGTAAGATATTCAGTTATCATAGCTGCAATCTGTCCATCGGTATAGTGTTGCGAAGAAATGGCGCCACTAGCGCATGTCGATGTGCAGGTTCCACAACCCTTGCATAGAGCTGGATTGACCTCAGCGTATCCCCGCTCGTTGAGAGCTACTGCATTGTATGGACAGACAGAAATACAAACTTGGCATCCGGCACATCGTTCTTCATCAACAATTGAGTAATAGGGTTCAATATTGATCTTCCCCCTGCCCATGAGTGCCATCGCACCAGATGCCGCAGCCTTTGCTTGAGCAACAGTGTCTGGGATATCCTTGGGACCCTGAACCATTCCAGCCACAAAAATACCATCATTGAATGAATCAACGGGGCGTAGCTTGGGATGAGCTTCCAGCAAAAACCCGTCAGGTGAAAGACTAAGATTTAGAGCATGTGCAACACTATCTGTTGAAGCCGATGCCACAACTCCAGTGGATAGAACGACGAGGTCCACATTGGTAAGCTGGATGGGCTTTCCAAGAAGTGTGTCTTCACCCCTGACTGTCAGGTTTTGTGTTTCATCATCCTGCAGAATCTCTCCCACGCGTCCGCGGATGAACGTGACACCAGCTTTTGCTGTACTCTCATAAAATTCTTCGTACCCCTTACCAAAGGTTCGGAGGTCAATATAGAAGACATAGATATCGATGCCAGTCTTATCACGGATCATTCGAGCTTGTTTAATAGCGGTCATGCAGCAGACTCGAGAGCAGTAGTTGTTAGTCAGTTCGTCACGACTTCCAACACATTGAATATAGACCATCTTCTTTGGTTTTTGAAGATCTGAAGGTCTCACAATATTGCCTTGTGTTGGTCCAGCAGAGCTTAGCATACGCTCGATTTCACCAATATTTACAACATTCGAAAATTCGCCATAACCGTACTCTGGTTTCTTTGTTGCATCAAATAAATCGAAACCTGTTGAAACGATAATTGTACCAACTTCGATATCGATGATTTTCTCATCATCATCATAGTTGATAGCTCCTGCCTCACATTTTTCCTTACATTTTCCACATCGGACTGCATCAACACCCAGACAGTTTTCCATATCAAGAAGATACGCTGATGGAACAGCCTGTGCAAAGGGAATGTAAATCGCTTTTCTGTATGACAGACGTGCTTCGAAATCAGCAGGAATATCAACAGGACATATCTCACTACAGTCACCACAAGATGTACATGTATCAATGTCAACATATCGTGGTTGCTGCTTAATCTTTACCTTGAAGTTCCCAACAAATCCATCTACTGATTCTACCTCAGCGAGGGTCAGGAGATCAATATTGGGATGAGCATCAATCTCAGCCATTCGAGGAGTGAGAATGCAACTAGAACAATCTAGTGTCGGAAACGTTTTGTCCCACCGGGCCATCTTACCCCCAATACTAGGTCCCTTCTCGACGAGGTGAACGTTAAATCCTGCATTAGCAAGGTCGAGAGCAGCGCTGATTCCAGCAATCCCAGCTCCTACTATGAGCGTTGATTTCTTTACCAAAACCTCCGTTTCTTCTAGTGGTTCAAGTAGTCGGGTTCGTGCAATTGCCATTCGGATAAGATCAATTGCTTTTTCAGTTGCTGCTTCAGCATCATCTGAATGAATCCAAGCGTCGTGTTCTCTAATATTCGCAATCTCTAGAAGATATGGATTGAGCCCAGCCTCACGCATAGCTTGTCTGAATGTAGGTTCATGCATTCTTGGACTGCATGCTGCGATTACCACACCATCAAGCCGACTGTTTTTGATGTGTTCTTTCAAGATTAGTTGACCGGGTTTTGAGCATACATACTTGTAGTCATCTGTTATCTCAACGTTTGGCAATGTGCGGATAGCTTCTTTCACTCTTTCAATATCAACAACGCTAGCGATGTTGCTTCCACAGTGGCAAATGAAGACACCAATCTTCTTCTCAGACATTTTCTTTATCCTCGGATTCCTTGCAGCCTATGTTTTTGATGGTACTGTATTATTCATACTACTACCATCAGATAACTGCGCCGTCGATTTGGAGCAATAAAGTGTTTCGGGAGGAGACTGTAGGGTGTTATGTTAGATAAGAAGCTAACGAGTTTAGAGGCGTGAGTTCTTAATTAACTAAAGTCTAGAATATCACCATAAGGATAAAAAGCCAGACTGGACCGAAGACACATACATTTGGAGGCTACGCCATGTCTGGAAAGGTATGGAAATACATCACAGAAAAGATTGCATCGGAAGGTGCTTGTCACTTCTCTTTGCTTGACCCAGATCCTCTCTCAACCAGCATTGAGAACGTTGTTGAACAAGCAGTACTAGTAGAGAAGGCTGGAAGTGACGCTATAATGGTTGGAGGAAGTACAATCTTTGGAGTCATCGATGAGGCAGTAGCACAAATTGGAGAAGCTGTTGAGATTCCAACCATTCTATTCCCAGGAAATATCACTGGTGTATCCGAACATGCAGATGCAATATTCTTCATGTCACTTCTGAATAGTACCAATCCATACTGGATTATTGGAGCTCAGGCACTCGCTGCTCCGAAAGTCAAGATGTCAGGTATTGAAACAATACCAATGGCATATTTAATGGTAGCACCTGGTAAGACAGCAGCATGGGTTGGAGATGCAAAACCATTCCTTCGGGACAAACCAAAGCTTCCAGCAATGTACGCTATTGCGGCAGAGTTGATGGGTATGAAACTTGTATACCTTGAGGCAGGAAGTGGTGCAGAAGGTGGAGGAGTACCCCCAGAGATGATTAGTACAGTTTCAAAGTTCATTGAGATACCAGTTATAACTGGCGGTGGTTTCAATGACAAAGCATCCGTTGTAAATGCAGTGAATGCAGGTGCCTCGATTGTTGTTCAGGGAACGTACATTGAGAAACAAGTCCAACAGGATAAGGGCAAAGGTCTCAGGGAGATTATCCAGGGACTCAAGGAAGCAGGCGCCAAGAGAGTTTAAACAGCTGCACAAACCTAGACATCGATAAGACCAGCAGTTGAATAAAGATCATTCTTGTATGATCTTAAAAGCTCCAAGCAAGACCGACTACTGAACCTGAATGTTGGTCAACAAGGCTTACAGGTATGAACTGGCCCCCAACAACATACAGAGGTCATCCCTTGCTCAACATGCAGGAGTATCTCGTTTTACCTATAACTGGGGTCTCGAACAACGAATTGCACGTTACAAGAACAATCAGGGTGACGACAGGTTCCCTGACGCAATGAAACAACATAAACTCCTTACGTCCCTGAAAAAAAACAGAGTTCTCATGGATGTGCGAAACCTCGAAGTGTGTACCGCAGGAAACCCTGAGAGACCTCCATAGAGCGTTCAAGAACTTTTATCGTGGACTCAAGAGTGGAAAGATGATAGGATTCCCTAGATTCAAGAGGAGAGGAAGTAGGGACAGCTTCAGACTATACGGAACCATCAGATTCCATGAGAGAGCAATCCAGCTCCCCCGGATTGGAAAGATCCGGATCAAGGAAAAAAGGAAGAGTTACCACAATGGTAGGATTCTCTCGGCATCAGTGAGAAGGAGAGCAAACAGGTGGTTCGTTTCAGTCACTGTGGAGGAGGACATATGTAACACACAACCCGTAAGAGGTTCTCCAGTAGGAGTAGATCTCGGGGTCAAAAACTTAGCCACATTGAGTGATAGTACTACTTTTGCTAACCCCCGAGCCAAGGGAAGACGATTGAGGAAACTTATTCAATTACATAAATCCCTATCACGAAAGAAGAAGGGGAGCAAGAACCGCGAGAAAGCTAAACTGCAACTTGCCAAGATGTACCTGAAGATTTTCAATATCAGACAGGACACACTGCACAAACTGACCACCTACCTTGCCAAGAGCCACAGTAAGGTAGTGGTCGAGGACTTGCTAGTGTCAGGGATGATGAAGAACCGAATGCTAGCAAGAGCTATAGCTGATGTAGGATTCTATGAATTCAGAAGACAGCTGGAGTACAAATGCCAGTGGTACGGTTCTGAGCTGGTGGCAGTATCCCGAACATTTCCTTCATCAAAGATGTGTTCACGATGTGGGCACAGAAAGAAGGAACTGTCACTCTCAGAGAGAATGTATGAGTGTGAACAGTGTGGGTTGGAGATCGATAGGGATCTTAATGCTGCACTGAATCTGGTCGCCATCAGTTTGCCGGAGACACAAAACGCCTGCGGAGAGGAAGTTAGACATAGCGAATCTTCCGAGATTAGCAATGCAGCCTCTATGAAACAGGAACCGAACATCATTCCAGACTCGATGTCCAGAAATGTCTAGGTTTCGGAGAACGGTTTAAATACTTGGCGCCCGTTGTTGATTGTTCCAAGAATTCTCTAAAAATTTTCAAACACCAAATTGTCAGGCGGTCTGTTATACTGAGAACATTGGTTAATTCGTTAGACTCTCGTCTGATTAATAGATAACTCTAACAAAGATTTATCTAGCTCTTGACAGTCCTTTTTGATACTCGACCCATTGGGAGGTTTGTTGAACCGTGTCATCGAAGACTGAAATGTTGAAAGAACTTCTTTTAGATTTGAGTAGAGCCTCTCAAGGTAATGTGGAAGCTAGCGCAATCATATCAAAATCACAGGGACTCACTATCCATTCACATTATCCAGAGGGTATGGATACGAGTAGGATTCCTGATGAAGATGTAATTGCTGGAAGGGCAACACAGATTCAAGAAGCAACTAGAAAAGTGTTCAAACAGCTCAAACGTGGTCCACTGATTAGAATGCTTATCGAGGGTGAGAGCGGGTATATCATCATATGCGATGCTGGAGCTGACGCAATTCTAGTTGTGCTCACGAATAAACGAGCAAACATTGGATACATGTTCTTCTCAATGTCGAGAACTGCACGACGTATTGATCAAGTGCTTTCCTAAGTTTAAAGAACAATCAAGTGCAATCCGTCACTTTTATCTGTCCACTAAATGAGAAGCAATAAGGTCAGTGAATGATTGTGTCAGAAGAAAAACTCAAAGAAACTGGAGCTGATGAAGAAGAAGACAACTGGGATAAATGGCGGCGTGCTGGAGTTGTAGCTAAAGAGGCACTTGCCCTAGCTCGTCCAATGATTGAGCCTGGCACGAAAGTACTTGATATTATCAATACTGTCGAAGACCATATCCGAGCTAACTCATCTGGCACCTCATTTCCTTGTAATATTTCACTGAATAATATCGCAGCTCATTATACATCTCCTCTCAATGATGAAACTATAATAGAGGAAGGAGACCTTGTGACTGTGGATTGTGGATCACATGTAGATGGTTGTATTGCAGATACAGCTTTTACAATTGCACTAAATCCAGACCATGAGGCACTTGTCAAAGCGGCAGAAACTGCAACGAAAGTGGCAATTAGAATGATGAGACCTGGTGCAAAATTGAATACTATTGGTGCACTCATTGAGGACACCATAACAAGCGCGGGATTTCAACCAATCAAGCAACTTACAGGACATCAACTGAAAGAGTATGAACTTCACGCTGATAAACAAGTGCCTTGTGTGAGTGGAAAATCAGAAGTACTTGTAGAGGAAGGCGAGTTCTATGCAATCGAAACCTTTGCTAGCACGGGCTCAGGGAATATATCCGATCTACCGAATCCGACAATCTATCAACTACTACCTGTGAGAGTGCCGGTGAGATTCAAAGGGTCAAAGCAGTTTCTTGGCATTGCTAGAAAAGAGTACAAGGAGTTCCCCTTTGCAGAGCGCTGGTTAGCTGAACGTATGAAGCATGCTACTCTCAAAATGGCAATCAAAGAACTAAGACAAAATGGTGCACTTTATGGGCATAATATCTTAGCTGAAGAAAAGGGTGAATTTGTTTCACAACATGAGCATACGATTATCATTACAGAAAAAAGCCATGAACAAACCACGTAGAGCGGAAACTCAGAAGTATTAAAAGAGAATTTGCCCAACTTGTTATTTGTGGGTCCGGGAGACTGTCCTCGGTACAATGACTTGACAGTGAATACTGGCGGTCATGTCCGGCACCAAAAACTGGAGGAGAGAGGTTGGACCGTACAGGAAGTACCGATGGGAAGAAGAATGCAGGTATTGAACCTTTAATAGAACCGAAAAGTTGTCCTGAGTGTCAATCTTGTTCTGTTGTAGAAGATATTGCTCGCGGAGAAAGAATATGTGGCGGTTGTGGCTTAGTACTCTCGGATCATCATATTGATACAGGTGCTGAATGGCGAGCGTTTAGTGCAGAAGAGAGCGACGCTCGAAGTAGAGTTGGAGCTCCTGTCCGCTATACCATTCATGATAAAGGACTTTCCACTGTTATTGATTGGCGAGATAGAGACACTTCAGGGAAGAAGCTTAGCCCGATGCGCAGGTCAGAGATTTACCGTTTAAGAAAGTGGCAGATCAGAAGCCGAGTTCACTCAAGTATGGATAGGAACTTAGCGCAGGCTATGAGCGAGCTGGAACGACTATCTTCACAAC
>CAZMBV010000019.1:0-22552 GCA_964564335.1 uncultured archaeon | reverse complement strand
GCACTGAACACTTTTCTTGATGGGATTAATATGACTGGCCCTCGTTTCAGTATCAACGAAACTGGAACAGATGCCTTGTCTGATACAATGTTCGATTATGACCACGCTATGAATGGAACAATTCCTTGGGTAATTCAATTAGATTCAACCACTTGGGACTCCACTCATCCAATCTTCAGAAACATTAACGATCTTTTAACAATGACCTCTACATTGAAGCCAATTGGATTAGCAAGCGGAATCGGTAATAGCTATGAAACAACATTTGCTCAATACAAAAGAAACTCCAATTCATGGGCCAACTATTCTATGCCTAATATGACCCTTGCTGACTATGCTCTGCATCCTTATGCATATTCTGCATTGAACTCAACTATTCCAACATGGCTCTCAGCATTTGAATATGGACCCAGCAGAGTCACCATTGTTGGATCTACAATAATGTTCACTGGAAGAACTATTGATTTTCCTGATTCGGAACTCCAATGGTTCTATGCAGGAGATAATGCAAAATTATTCATGAATATCCTTGATTGGCTATCCGCAGATTTCGTTTCAGCTCCAAGTGCTATTGGTTCGATGTTAATCATCTCTTCAGTCATCTTGGTAATTGGTGTAGCATTTTATCTGGTGAAGAAGCTTAGGTGAGAGCCCATTGTGGTCTCTCTAAGCCTTCTTCACTAAGAATCTCATCAATCAGTTCCATCAGTTCCCTCATACCCTGTTTTTTCGATGCAGCAGACAGAATTATTGTGGGCTCTCGTTCACTAACAGCTTCTCTAAGTTGAAAAGTTAGAAATTCCAATTCATCCTCGATATATCGATTCTTTACTTTATCCATCTTGTTTGCTAATACAATTACCCGTGGAGATATTTCGCATAGAAACGAATAGAACTCCACATCAACTGGCACCTCTCCACGAGATGACCATCGTTCGAAAAGTACTCTGAATAATGAAATATCAATAATTAGCACTGTGAGCAGAATCCTACTACTCCAATTCTCAAGAGATTCAATAATATGATTCTTAATTTCTTCAATAGTTGTCTTACTTTGACCTGACATAAAACCGAACCCTGGAATATCTACTATAGTTATGGGGTCCAAATCGATCATTTGCTCCCACCGAGTACTTCCAGGACGTTTACCCACCCTTACTTTCGCTCCAGTAAGCGCGCGAATTGTACTACTCTTTCCTACATTACTTCGTCCGGCAAAAACAATCAAGGGCCTGTCATTACCAGTAAGGTCTTGTTCTCTCATATTGTAGCTCACTCTTTGCTATTGCTCGTAGGATTTGAAGTCTTTCATTTAAACTTGGACTTAGAATTCGTGATGCTGTTGTAGCCCCTATCCCTCGACCAGCTAATACCAAAAGTGCTGTTTTTCCATATCTGGATACTAGTTCTGCTGTTAACGCCACAGATTTGTATTTCTTATTCTCATCCTTTGTCAATGATTCCCCTCTAAGCCTTTTCTCAAGAAGCTTTGGAAAGTCCTTATCTGAGAGTTGTAAGATACCAATCATTTTTGATTCACAGATAGGACAGGTGACAACATCTTCCATCGTTGAAATTGTTCTTACTGAGTTCCAATGGTTCTCTGCCATACATATCAATCGGAATTGCTTTGAAAGAAGTCGCTCTTCCATCATCCGTAACACTTCGTCCTCTTCTGTTATTTCACCCATCACTTCAAAACGTGTTTTTTCTTCAATTATCAATCGGGCTAGGGGAGATGGCTTTAATGTATCGACTACATGGATCTCTAGACTTCCACTTGAAAACCTGTCAAATATCTCCATAGTTCTCTTTTCGTCTAATTTTTCTTCAAGGACCTCCCGCATTGCCTCTTCAAATACAGGAGTCCCTTCAAAAGATTTGATGAGGTATCTGACGGGTATCTGTTTCGATTTTGCATCTTTTCTTATGATATCCATTCTACGCCCAACATGAACAAATCTGGATGCAAAATTCTGTGTTTGTTTAACAGCTAATCGTAAAATGTGCGAGACTTGGTTTCCAGAATAGTCATTGAGTACATCTAGTATATGACTTGTTTTCAAATCCTCCTTAGATGTAAACAAAATACGATAAGGGTCTCTTTCAACTGCTACCACAATACCAAGACGTGTTGTCAATAGAGAAGCTATCACTATCCCTAAGGCCTCATTTGTTCTAGTTCCTAATGGGGAATGGAGAACAATCCCGTCACAAAATCTTTCCAAGATGTACATATCTGGTGAAGGGATCTCTCCTAACACTTCCTTGCTCTGTTTAAGAGTTTCAATAAGATGATTTGTTGCTTCGCCAGATATACCAAAATCTGCTAGCCACATATCGATGGTTTTACTGTCCTGGCTGAGAATTGAATTCCACATTTTTGCAACATCCGAAGCCACCTCAAAGGGTACTGGAATCATCTCGCCAACCCACCTTGGCGCATCAGTATCAGTACCTGAAGCAGGAGCACACATGACTTCTCCACTCTCATCATCAACACTTACTACATTCCATGGTCTTCCACGAATGACAAAAACTGAACCCGGCTGGACGTTGGCAGCTACATAATCTTCATCCAGAACACCAATTGATGTACGTGTTGTAATGTCCACTGCATTGACCTGTCTTGTATCAGGAATTGTACTCAGATGATCATAATAGAATAAACGTGTTCTTACCCCCTTGGAAATCTCAGAATCATGTAATTCCAGAAGTCGCCTTTCCTCCATGAACTTCAAGAGTGTATTTAGTTCTGCAGATGTAACTCCTGCAAACGGATAGGCCGCATTCACAACTTCCAACAAAGACACAATCTTAATAGTATCACAATCAAGAAGTATCCCCGTTATTTGATGACTGAGAACATCCCATGCCCTCTCTGGTATTCTTGCATTCTCTACCTTGTTTGACTTGGCGCGTTTAATGATTACCCCAGACTCTGAAATATCATCCAAATTTATAGTTGAGATTACGACTCCTTTTGATGTGCGCCCGATACCATGACCAGATCTGCCAACTCGCTGAACTAATCTAGAGACCTCTCTTGGAGATGAATATTGGATTACAAGGTCAGCTTGTCCAATATCTATGCCTAACTCAAGACTTGATGTTGCAATAATCGCTTTAGAAACTCCAGTCTTGAACCTATCTTCAGCAGAAAGACGTGCGTTCTTGGACAACGAACCATGATGTACGTCAAACTCGTAAGGTGGTTTCAAAGCCCTCATTTTTGCCCCAAGAACTTCTGCAAAGGAACGTGTATTTGTGAAAACAAGAGTTGATTGATGTTTTTCAATCAAGTCCACAATAGTTTCTAGCCTGGCTACAGAATGAAGAGGGTATGATAATTTTTGGACTAATTTCTTATGATGGTCTGAAGGTGAGGGCATTGTAACTTTAAGATCTATCTTCCTATTATCATAACCTGCCCACACCGTCTTGATATCCTTGTTTCCACCCAGAAGTTTTGCTACTTCTTTCGGATTTCCAACGGTTGCAGATAGTCCTATACGCATTATTCTCGAACCGACCAAACGTTCTAGACGTTCTAATCCCAAACTAAGCTGAGTTCCTCTCTTACTACTTGCTAAGTCATGTACTTCATCCACTACTACTGCAAAGACAGTTCTGAGATGATACCTAAGTCGCTTTCCTGGAAGGATTGCCTGAAGAGATTCAGGAGTTGTAATCAGCAAGTTTGGAGGGTTTATGGCCTGTTTTCTCCTAGCATATTGAGTTGTATCACCATGACGCACATCCGCAGTTAAGCCAAGATGTTCACAGAGTTCTATGATTCTTTTGAAAACATCACGATTCAATGCTTTTAGAGGAGTGATATAGATGATGTAGAAGCCAAATAATTCTCTATCTTTACTCATCTGTTGCAATGTGTTCAAGAGTGGAAGAAGTGCAGCTTCAGTTTTTCCACTTCCTGTAGGTGCGAGGAGTAGTAAATTGTTCTTTCCCTCTAGTAATAATGGGATTGCTTTTTCCTGAATAGGTGTGGGTTTTACAATTCCTTTTAATTTTAGAAATTGAATAATCTCTTTACTCAGGGGAGTCTGTCTACTCATCAGTTCTTCGTCCTACTCTCTAGGTGACGACATTCATTGATTAAGATGCGGATGTCGGTCCTGAGAGTCACCTCTGAGTCTTCAATCTTGTTCTGCAAAGTATCTATTATTGCATCTGTTATTAGATTTTCAGATTCTATCTCATCAACTAGCAATTTTATGGCATCAATATTGGAAATATGTGAAGCAACATTATCAAAAGCAGTCCGAATAACTGATTCTCCCATTGAGAATAACTCCCCGGTAAACTATTCTTCCTCTTCCTCACCATAGACCATGTATCCCATTGTGAGTAGAATTGCTAGTATACCCATAGCAGCCAACAGGATGAAGACAATTGCGGTGAAGGTGACAATAGATTGCATTGGAATCTTGTGCCCTCGGACTTAGTCCGCTTATAACCATTGCTGAATATTAACAGCTGTACTGATTATGCTTCAGCACTACGACGCTCATAGAACTTGTCTATGAATGATCCGTAAATATCAACAGGCTCAGTCAAGGGGTTGACCTCATCAATTGTCATTTCAATTCCACATGATCCACACTTTACGATAGCCATTCCATTATCTCTATAGAGTTCGATTTTGATAGCAGTATTTCCACAGTCCGGACAAGGATATACATCTGGAATGCGTTTCTGTGGTCGTCGACGTACTTTCTGTCTTCGTCTTCTTCCCATGATTATTCACCTATACCTATTTCACACCTAACAGAACATGTGCCCCGAAAGAAATGAGCAGGCTTTGCGGCTCAGGTGTTAATTTAAGCATTTTGTTAAGTGACAGTTCTTCCATTTCGAAGCTTTCTTATTGCTGAATGTACCGGCTCGATTAGCCATGTCAGACCTCTCAAATAATGCCCTATGTGTGCTCAAAGTTCTTGAAACTGCTGAATCATTGACCACAACAGAGATTCTTGAATTAGCTCGCAAAAAGGAATATGCCGATATCTGTACTGATTGTGCTGGAGGAGATTCATTTGTTGCAGCCGCGAATCAGCTTGTAGAGAAAGGCCTCATAACCAAGAAGTTTGGCAAGGGCGGCTATAGGTGGCAACTCGTCTAGGAATGATCTTAATGGTTGACTGGACAAAAATTAGAAGAGATTTCCCAGCTCTTGAACGTAAAATTAACGGTCGTCCAGTTGTATATCTGGACAGCGCATGTATGGCACTCAAACCAAGACAGGTTATCGATGCCATGAATGAATATTATGAAATGTATCCTGCATGTGGTGGTAGGAGCATTCATCGATTTGGAAAAGATGCTTCCGAGGCGTATACAGCAGCTCGAGGGAAATTTGCCAAGTTCATTAATGCAGCTCAAGACGCAGAATGCATCTGGACCAGGAATGCAACAGAATCACTCAATATCGTTGCGAGTTGTGTTGATTTACCTAAAGGTTCCAAACTCATCACAACCTCTCTTGAACATCACAGTGGCTCTCTT
Source organism: uncultured archaeon (assembly GCA_964564335.1). Classification (GTDB taxonomy): domain Archaea; phylum Asgardarchaeota; class Thorarchaeia; order Thorarchaeales; family Thorarchaeaceae; genus SMTZ1-45. The sequence continues at coordinate 17,026 of CAZMBV010000019.1, read as the reverse complement.
CCTTTCGTTGAGAGAGCAAAAAGAGATGGCCTAGAGATTGAGATAGTCAAAGCTCAGAATGATGGAACTTTTGATATTGAAGACTGGAAAAACGCAATTGACAGCAAAACAAGTCTAATCTCCGTTGTTCACTCATCCAATGTTACAGGCACTATAGCTCCAATGAAAGAGATTGTCGAAATCGCTCATGATCGCGGAGCTCTTGTGATGTGTGATGATGCTCAATATGCCCCTCATCATCATCTTGATGTTCAAGCAGCAGATGTTGATTTTTCTGCAATCTCAGTTCATAAGATGTGTGGACCAACAGGTATGGGTGTTCTCTATGGGAAGATAGAACACCTTGAATCAATGAACATGATGCTTTATGGCGGTGACACAGTCAGTGATGTCAAGTTCATAGATGGCAAGATACTGCCTGAATACTTACCGCCACCTGAAAAATATGAAGCAGGGCTCCAGAACTATGCAGGAGCAATTGGAGCAGGAGCTGCAGCTGAATATCTTCAAGCAATTGGAATGCATGAAATTGAGAAACATGAGCGGTCCCTTCTACAAGTTGCTTTGCAAAAGATGCTTGAAATGGAGCATGTTCACATCCTTGGAACTGAAGATATTAGCATTAAGACTGGATTAGTTACTTTCACTGTTGACACTGTTCCCTCCGCACATGATGTAGCAACATTTCTCAATGACGAATACAACATAATGGTCCGTAGCGGGGCTCACTGCGTACACCCATTTCATTATCAGATGGGTATACCAATAGAAAGAGGAACTGTCCGCGCTAGCTTCTATTTGTATAATAATATGGATGATGTCAAAGCATTCCTTGATGGTTTAGAAACTCTCATTGAGGCAAGTGTTTGAGGTAACTGAATTCTACCCATTTTCTGGTGTAGACTTCATTTTTCAAAGTCTAGCTTATTTCTTTCTGAATTACTTCCTTTAGACGTTTGATCTCTTGAATAGGATCTGCAAATTCAAAACCATTCGAAGAAATCTCTATAGAATCCCCAAACTTCTTGACACGTCCATGCATTGCAATGTATCTACCCCGTATCTTGTCTGAGGTTGCTCTAATAGGTTCATCTTCTTTTCCTGATTTAGCTATTAATTTTTGAGCCTCTTCCGCAGTCATCCCGAGAAGTTTTTCACCAACAGTACCAAATAATGTCGCTCGAATTGAACCTGACCCGTCATCAATTGTTATCTTGTAGAGCATTCGGGGCTCTGGTTTCTCTACTTTTCCACATGATTTACAAATATAACCATCATCAGTAGCCTCAAGTTTTTTGTTGCAAGTTGGGCATGCTTCGTAATATACACGATTCTGTCCCATATCAACGACTATTCCACAAATTTCGACATTTCTTCCTTCATTGGATTCATCGATTTCACCAATAAGAACCCTCGACGCCTTCGTTGCTACAGTTTCAAAGGAAACATCTGTGAGGTCTAGTTGTTTGAGGTCAGAATCCTTTGGATTCAGTACAATCTCTCCGTTACGACCTACTTGATATTCGAGACCACCTCTGTAACCTTCTTTCACATAGCCATGTAGAATCCTAATCACGTCGCCTTCTTGAATATCGGCTACTGTTTCTACATCATCACCCCAGAAAGTCACTCTGATTTTGCTTGTCTGGTCTGCAATAACTACATTTCTTAGCTTACCTTCATCTCCGTCCTTTCTTGTGAAAGTCTTTACATCATAAGCAGTTACTACCTTTCCCTCTACATCGACATCTCCCATTCCAAGTGAAAGGTCTCCAATGTTCGTTTTTCCTAAAGGCTCAAAGCTAGTTCCACTACCTGATGATGATACATCCTCAGAAACTTCTGATAGATCAAGCTGCTTCAATTTCGATCCTTTAGGGTTCATTTTAATCTCTGATATCCTTCCTACTTGATATTCTAGTCCCCCTCTAAATCCTTCTTTCACATAACCATGTAGAATCCTAATCACATCGCCTTCCTTTGCTTCAGAAATCTGATCAATGTCTTCATTCCAGAAAGTCACTCTGATTTTGCTTGTCTGGTCTGCTATGACGATATTTTGTACCCGTCCTTCGCCGCCATCCTTTCGTGAGAAGGTATTCACATCATAAATCGTAGCAATTTTACCTTCAATGTCCACATCGTTCATTCCTATTTCTAAATCTGTAATATCTTTCATACCAAGTGGTTCTGCGCTACTTGATACTATTGGAATTGATTCCACTGCATCAATTTTGTCTTTGAGACCTCGCTCAATTATTGATGATCTGCCTACATGAATTTCAATGTCACTCCCATCACGATTTGGACGTGTATACGCATGATCTACTCTGATGACCTCTCCTGCTTCGATTCCTTCAACTTCGTCTGCTTTCTCATCCCAGAAAACAAGGCGGCTACTTCCTGAATCGTCTGCAACAACCATGGCCAGTACTTTTCCATCATTCCCATCTTTCTTGGTGAATGTTGAAACTCTGAATACTCTCTGTATCTTTACCTTGAGAGAAACATCATAGGTGTTTTCCTGAAGCTCACTTATTTTCATTACATCTTTTGAAATAGTACTGAAATCAACACCGAGTTCCTCAATCTCATCCTTTTCGAGTTGTTTGATAGTACCCATTCGACCCAGGTTGAGTTCAATTGTGTTTCCGAGCCCCATTTTGACATATGCCCCTCGTACTTGAATGATACTCCCAACTGAGATATGGCCTTCAGATATTGCTTTGGTCATATCATCCCAAAGTGCAACTCTGATACTGCCAGTTTCATCTGAGATGAAGATACTAGCCACCTTTCCTTCGCCACCATCCTTTCGTGAGAAGGTTCGTACCGTGCCAATCCTGTCAACTTTACCTACAAGTCCTGCGACATTCTTGGTTTCCTCAGATATGTCTTCGATTCTCTGACGTGCACTTGGTGACATTTTGTATAAATCCACACCAAGTTCTCTTGCCACAATCATGGCTGCTGATTCATCATTGATGACTTCTGGACCTAACTCATTTCTTTTTTCCTGAATCATCGTAAGGATATTATTACGCTCGTATTCCGATTTGTGCTTTAGAATTAGTTCAATTGTTTCTTCTAGAGTAAGCAAAGATGGCACCTTCCTCCAAGTAATTGGTGGCGTTTAATCAATTAGTAAAACCCTACCGGAGGCTTTAAAGTAATCTGCTCAATGATAACGAGCTTGGAGAATTTACACACCCTAAAGCGAAACACAGAATACGAGACACGTTAGAATCAGCATGACTCATTGTGACAGATTCAGAACACGAACTCCCTGCGCATAGTATTGCCTACAGTCAATATTTTGAATCACTAAACGAAGAAATTGGTAAAATCTATGCAGTAGCAGAAGTGGCACGTATGATGGGATTCGACCCTGTCACAAAAGTAGAGATTCCACCTGCACATGATGTTGCAGCAAGAGTTGAAGCAACACTTGAAGGTCCAAAAGGTGTAGCAAAGCGTATTCGCGAATTACAAAAGAATATGTCAAGAGAACAGGTTGCCTTTCAGGTAGCGAAAGAAATAGCGGAAGGTACTCTAGGTGGGTTAACTGATATTGATAAAGCAGCTGAGAAAGCTGTTCGAGTAGCTTTAGCCATACTCACAGAAAGTATTACAGCTGCCCCCCTCGAGGGAATAGCAAAAGTTAGAATTAGAGGATCAGGCGAGAATCGATACCTTGCTCTCTATCTGGCAGGTCCAATTCGAGCTGCTGGTGGAACCGAGGCTGCAATGACAGTCCTTGTTGCAGACTATGTTCGTCAGGTACTAAATCTACCTGCATTCAAATCTACAGAGGAAGAAACAGAACGTGCCTTAGAGGAAGTGGAACTTTACGCACGAAATGTGCACCTTCAATATCCAGTACATCCTGAACTTATCAAATTCGCTGCAGCTCGATTACCAATAATGCTTACTGGCGACCCAACAGAATCATTTGAAGTATCTGGTGGACGCGACCTAGAACGAATTGAAACCAATCGCGTTCGAGGCGGGTCAGTTCTTGTTCTCAATGATGGAGTAGTGGGAAGAGCTGCAAAACTTGCAAAAATCGTAAACCAAGCAAATATCAAAGGATGGGAGTGGTTAGACGATCTAGCTTCAAAAATATCTAAAGAATCAACTCAAACAGAAGATTCTGCAGCGAAGAAACTCGAACCAAAAGATGACTATCTAGCTGATGTAATTGGTGGGAGACCTGTATTCTCGCACCCTCAGAGACTGGGTGGTTTCAGACTTAGGTATGGTCGTTCAAGGAATACGGGTCTTGCAGGTGTAGGAGTACATCCAGCTACAATGTTCATTCTTGAAGAATTCCTAGCTCCTGGAACTCATATTCGTACTGAGCGTCCTGGAAAAGGATCAATAGTTGCACCTGTTGATACTATTGAAGGTCCAATCGTTCTTCTGAAAGATGGTTCAGTCATACGATTCACAGGATTAGATAACGCTCGTGGTTTCGAAGGGAAAGTTGAGCAGATACTATATGTTGGAGATATTCTTGTCGCATTAGGAGAATTTATTGAGAATAACCATCCTTTAGCTCCTTCTGGTTATTGTGAAGAATGGTGGTCTCATGATTTGGAATTTGCACTCTCAAATCTGTCCACTACCCAACTCACAAACCGATTGAAAGGCTCAGACCTGACGCACCAATTACTTAACACGTTCGTCGAAGCTCCTCTAACTAATCTACCAACACCTGCTCAAGCAGTGCATCTCTCAAAGAAATTGAAGATACCTCTACACCCATACTATCTCTATAGATGGGCTGCACTTTCAACAGATGAAATCCAGAAATTACGAAAATGGTTGCTTACCAACCACAACATCAGTCAGAAATATGATGGACATATTGTACTTCCATTTGCTAAAATATACAAAACCATGTTAGAACGTGTGGGAATTCCCCACAGGTTTTCAGATAATCGGAAGAACGTAGTCCTAACCGATGATCCAATACCTATCCTAGCGCAGCTAGGACCTGAAACAAAGTTATGCAAAGGAAAAGACACACTTGATATGCTGAATTCTGTATCCGATGTTCTTCTTCGAGATAAAGTGGGTTTTGCAATTGGAGCAAGAATGGGTCGTCCAGAGAAAGCAGAACCTCGTAGAATGAGACCTCCTGTGCAATCACTATTTCCTGTTGGTCGATCTAGAGGATCTGAAAGAAGAATAGACGAAGTTGCCAACAGCGTCCAATACATTTCAACGCTTGAATCGTTTGATGAAGATAATGATACAAAGTTTCCTGATATTTCTGGAGTTAAAGTTGAACTAGTGGCCCGTAAATGCCCTGATTGCGAGCTAAAAACCTTCGAATCAAAATGTCCTCAATGTGGTGCGCACACAGAAATTGAACTTTGGTGTGGCGAAGAAGGTTGTGGACGTGCAATTGATCCCGCTAAAGGAATGTGCCCAGTCAGCCATGATCCCAATAAGATTCGAAAGACACGACTAGTCCCTGTTGATTTGAAAGCCCTGCTTGAAAGAGTAAAGGGTGAAGTAGGGGAATTTGAAACACATGGAGTTCGTGGAGTTCTCGGATTAACAAGTGACTACAAGATACCAGAATATCTTGGTAAAGGCATTCTCAGAGCCAAACATGATGTTTATTGCTACCGTGATGGCACAGCTAGATTCGATGCAACAGATGCCCCTCTAACCCACTTCACTCCAAAAGAGGTCGGTGTTTCAATAAACCGGCTCAGGAACCTTGGCTACGTGATTGATTATAATGGAGCTCCCTTGATTTCAGAGGACCAGGTGCTTGAACTAAAGGTACAGGATGTTGTAGTTCCTGAGAACTGTGCTGATTACCTCCTTAGAGTTGGTCGATTTGTGGATGACTGCCTAGAAAAGATGTACAAACTTCCCAGATACTATAACTTCAACTCTTTAGAAGATGTCATTGGTCAACTAGTTATTGGGCTTGCACCCCATACCTCTGCAGGGATTATTGGGAGATTAGTTGGTTTCACCAATGCAAGTGTATGTTATGCGCATCCATATTGGCATGCAGCAAAACGTAGAAATTGTGATGGTGATGAAGATGCACTTATTCTTGTTCTTGATGCTCTATTGAATTTCTCTAAGAGCTATCTTCCTGCAGGTCGTGGAGGTTTGATGGATGCACCCTTAGTTCTCTCAGTAATCCTGAATCCCTCTGAAGTTGATGATGAGAGCCATAATATGGAGGTTTGCAGAAGATACCCTGCGGAATTCTATGATATGGTCTCAGAGGCAAGACACCCAAAAGATGTCCAAGGTCTCGTTGATATTATATCAGCTCGCTTGGGTACCCCAACGCAATACGAAGGATTTGGGTTCACTCACGATACAACCTCTTTCGATATTGGACCCAAGAACTCCAGATACAAGATTTTGGAAACGATGGATGATAAATTAGAAGCGCAACTACGTCTAGCTACTTTGATTTATGCCGTGGATGCACCGGATGTAGCTCAACGCGTTTTGTCAACTCACTTCTTCCGTGACATCCGTGGTAACTTACGAGCATACTCTACGCAAAAAGTTCGATGCCTGAAGTGTAATCGCACGTATCGAAGAGTACCAATCTCGGGTCAATGTATTTGCGGCGAGTCAAAACTATCTCTTACAGTGAGACAAAAGAATATCTCAAAATATCTTCAAGTGACTGAGAAAATAATACATGACCACGGTCTTGACGAATATATGCAGGAACGTCTGAAACTGATTAGTGCATCGCTTGATTCTCTATTTGTGTCTGAGCAAACATCGCTAACAGATTTCCTTGAAGGTTAATCATTTTGAACTTCAAGTGCGAGTTCTAGCAGATCTCGATCTTCAATCATCCCTACTAGGTTACCAGTCACAGAGAGGACTGGAACTTGGTCAATGTCTTCCGTTCGAATAGTTCTTACAAATTCAGCAACCGTTGTAATTTCACTCAAACTAATGATATTCTTCGTCATTGCTTCTGAAACTGGTACATTTGGTAGTTTGAGAAGTTTTTTCGTCACAACGAGGAAATCTTTTGAAGTCCAACCCCATTCAACCGAACTATCTTGACCACTAAATGTCGCTGAAATATTATCTTCAACCGTTACTTCTGAGAGTCGAAGATAGTCACTGACAGTGATCATTCCTGATATTCCTCCACCCTCATTGATTAGAACAAGTGCGTTTTTCCCAGCCATATCCATTATCATGTAGGTTAGAGGGAGTGGAGTCTGGTCCCAAACTGCAGTCATTTCTCTCGTGATAAAATCAATAATTTCTAGCGAACCAACTTTTTCATTGTTTTCTAATGTGGCTCCTAGAATATCTGGAATTGAAATCATACCCACAAGATTATCCTTTTCAACAACAGGAAGTCTTCTGTAGTTCTTCTCAATCATTATCTTAGTTGCGGTCTTAAGATCTGTTCGGGGAGTGACAGTATCAGGGTCTCTATTCATCAGCATTGCAAGTTGATTTTCGTCCGCTTTTGTTAGAAGATCTGTTCTGGTTACAATGCCGACCAAGGACTTTGAGCCCTTTTTCACAACAGGCACACCATTGACTTGTCTCTCTGCCATTATTTGTAGAACATCTTCTCTAGTTCCTGGTACAGATACGTAAACCACTTCTGATTGCATACAGTCTTTTACCATCATTGTCAGTATTACTCCGGTTCGATAATAATTCGAGAGTATCAGCATTTCATTCAGACATACAGTCTACTCAGTGAAACTGCTTATGTAGACTTCACTCTTGAGATACCTTTTATGTTTATCTTTGAGCCGTTTATTTGAATAATTATGCTCACCAAGGATTTTTCTTGAGTCCTAGAAGATATCCCAGAGCATTGCTAATCCAATGGAAACCAAGTGTGACCAGAATAAGAATAGCGACATAGATGGATCCTGGTTGAATTAATGGATATGCAAAAACCAGAGCCATTAGTATGAATCCGAGTTGGTCCATAAAGGGTGAGGGGTTTCCGCTCTTGATATTGACACGTCTTTTAATGAATGAACCAACTATATCTCCAGTGAGAGCGCCAAATGACATAAGGATTGCAACAGGTAGTTGCATATAGAGAACTAATTCCATTTCAGGTGTTACTGTAACAAACTGGGCAAGCAGAGGTTGTATATGAGGAGCTGCAACCATCTGGCCTAGTCCAGTTAATATTCCAAAGAAGACACCTACAATGAAGCCACGAATTGTTTTTCCATCACCAAGAATTCTTCGCCCATCACTATAGAACCGCCCACCATCAATTGCTTTTCCACCACCACCTAGTACAGGAGTTGCATTTGCAATCCAAGCTGGAAGTCCAAACCATATCGCTAATTCCAAGAAGGCAAGTTCTTCATACATTTAATGAGCTCCATATCTGTAGGTGACCAAACTAATTTCACTCTTTCTCAATGGTACGCTCAACTGAGAAACCTGACTCAGTAAAGAAGAGTCGTCCCTCCGATTTATCTCCCTTTGGTATGATTCTTCTGAATAATCGTTCTCCCGGAGACCTTCCTATCTCCATTTTAATCACATAATCTGACCAATAATCTAGAATATTTCCAGCAACAGGCTCAATGCCCTCTATCCCTTTCATTCTAGATGTGACCTGATTAAGTACCAACACTGCTACATCACGTTGCCTAGCTAATCCTTTTAGAACACCTGCTTGACGATTGAGTTCACGGTGATTAGCATAGTTTGTTTTCTTATCTTCAAGGGCTAATCTATAATGCTTTGTAAGGGTATCAACAATAATAAGCCGCATATCATCACGAATATAGAGTTCCAGATCATCAATCAATACACCCTGTTCACTGAACCCATTTGGCAAGAAGATTTTGACAAGGGTTTCGAGGGCGTTGAATGATTTACCTGTCATCTGTTCTAGTCGCTCAACGGGGGAAGTGTTTTCTGAGTTAATGTAGATAGTTCCTATGCCCTGTCTACACATTGCCTTTACAAACTGTAATCCGAATGTTGTCTTTCCTGCTGCTGCTTCACCATACACATGAGTGAAGATTCCAGTATTCAGACCACCATTCATTATTCGATCCAGAAGGGAAACACCTGACGGAAGAATCAAAAATGCCTCACTATTTGATTATCATAACCCCACAGTGATAAGCATATCTAGAAGGAGTCAATTCATGGTAAAATGGGAAGCTGCCGTAGCCACCGAAAATCCGAAGTTACTCTATCGTATTGTTCAGCTTCTAAATGAACTTGAAATCAAATACGTGATTTGTTCCCCAGTAGATCATAGATGTGAACATGCTCATGTTGTGATTACAGGACCTAATGATAACTCCCAAGAACATGAAGGCAAAATTGAAGTTACAGAAGATTTCGATACTGATTTTGCTAGAATTGAGATAGTGTCGAAGCTTCATAATTTGCAAACTCCATCCAAAGCCGTAGTCGGTATCGACCCTGGAATGACCTTCGGAGTGGCTTTGGTTATTGATGGGATTCCAGTTTATAGTAATGCTCTTACATCACCTGAATCTGTAGCAGCTTTTTCTCAGACATTGGTTGGTTATACAACTAAGCTATTTCCTGATAGCCAAATACTCATTCGTATTGGAACTGGTTCCAAACTCTATGTAGCTCTTCTGCTGAGATCCATTATGAATAGCAAAATAATTCCTTCAATCGAGCTAGTCAATGAGTATAGGACTACAATCATAGGTGGAGCTAGATCAGATGAGTCCGCAGCTATACTCATTGCAGGAAGAACTGGACGGCCTATTTCTACAACTGATTTAACTGTCGAACCAAAAGAAGGTTATATACGATCCCTAAAACGATATGTAACTAAGTTAACAAAAGGAAAGAAATCAATCACATCGGATGAAGCACGCGAATTATTAGCTGGAAATAGTACACTTGAAGATGTAATAAAACAGCTTTAGGCCATGAAGAAACTTTCAACCTGGTGTGCTAAATCACTTGGATCATCTGGAATTACCTGTAACACTTCTCTTAGCCATGAAGGGATAAATCGCGACAAGTAGCTTGACGCAAATCTCTGATCAAGCATTACAATTGCTCCTCTATCATCTAATCTCCGTACAGGTCTTCCTGCAGCTTGGATTGCTCGGGTCATGGCGGGTAATACATATGCATAATCTCTACCCTTTTGATTGAAGGCTATGTCGTAGTATGCAATCAATGCCTCCATACTAGGAGTAGGTCTAGCATATGGCACTCCAACTACAACAACGCTATCCATACTAGAACCCGGAAAGTCACCTCCCTCAGAATTGCGGCCTCCCTGCACACCTAGCAGAACAGCACCCCCTCTCTCCCCTTTATTTTTAAATTTCTCAATCATCTTATCATTGTCAGTACCTTTCATCCTGGGAAGCTCAATGAACAATTCTCTCTTCAAGCGCTTTTCAAATCCTGCATCCACAAGAGATCTTCCAATCGAGTAGCTTGAAGTAAAGATACCTGTATTTCCTGGTGTGGCATTAACAACGGCTAAACAATGATCCACCATTCTTGCAAAAGTATTACCGTTTCTATTTTGAAATGATGTATCTAATCCACCAATAACTAGTCCGAGCCTATTTGCAATTGCGAAGGGGCTCTGGAATGTGGCCTTTACTGATTCAGAACCAAATCCCAACATCTCAGAATATGCATCTATTGGTGAAATTGTTCCGGATATCGCTACTGAGTTATGAATCCTATTCAAAACAGGAGATGTAACAGAAGTGGGATCTAATGCAACAAGATTTAGGGATATGCTCTTTGCCCCTGCTCTGCTAGTTGTTGATGATATGATAAAGGCGTAGTCATTTTTGTCAGCACATCTTATCCAGTTTAACAAAAACTCTCCCACTCTATATATCGCAGACCGTGGGAATTTTCCTGCTTTGAGGAGTCCTTTCTTAATCCTTGCTCCATGCTCTTGCATGTGTCGTAGAACCCGTTCTCCTGAATCAAGGCTGGCTGATTTGATTGCCATATCTATAATATCATGTGGTTTGACTACTTTCTCATCATTGTCTCGCAAATCAGAGGATATCTCTTGCAGTTTCATTGTTAGTGATCGACTGAACTCATACGATGTTCCATCCTTGAATGGACCTGAGCTAGCTTCTCTTGTGGCTTTTCTTGTTGTTCTAATAGATAACGAATCACTAGCTGAGTCCAAAGCTGTCGCTGGAACATTATGCGCTTCATCTTGAACAAGTACAATCTTCGATAGAGGGGTTCCAAGATCTGGTACAAAAACTTCGAGAATCCACGGGTCGAATACGTACAGATATGAGAGTGCTACAACATCTACTACTTTCGCCAAACGCTTAGCCATCTCATACGGGCACATAGATTTTCTCGTAGCAAATTCTACAATCTCTGGTGCCGTTAGGACTTTCTTTGGTACCTCTTCTATTAGGTCCTCTGGTTCTCCAGCTTTCTTAAGTTTTTCATAGTATGAACATCGGCCTGTGGCTTTTAGTTGTCCACATACCTCGCTTATCGGTGCAACAAAGTCTGAGTTTTCAAGAACAAACGGATTTAGACACATATGTCTTCTACCACGGAATGAAACTCCTGAAACATTCTGACGCTTAGAAATTTCAACCAACTCTTCAATGACACGATCCAGTTGTCTATGTGTTCTTGCACAGTAGAGTATCTTTCCATTATTCTCTTTGACCCATGGAAGAACACTACTTAATGTCACACAGGTTTTTCCAAATCCATTGGGAGCTTCTGCACAGATATTCACCCCGGCCCTAACAGCATTCTCTATTGCAAGCATCATTTCACTCTGACCCTTACGCGATGTAGGATATGGAAAGAACTCTTTGTAGCTGTTAGAACTAGTAGTCATGAGAATTTCAAAGATGAATGCTTCTATGGCCTTGATAACCATGTTGTTTTCAGGTATGAAACAAATCCACTGCGAACTGTCGGTAGTGATTTATTCTAGCACATATTCTATTTCAATCGTGATATTAATGGGATTTGATGATATCTCTGAACTAGCCTCAGAAACCTCAATTGGTACTATCAAAATACGTATTCTGAACCTTGAGAATGGATTATTGATATTACTCTCGGAGAATGAACAATACCGTTTAGGAATTTCTGCGGTTGCTATTCCGCCGGGTCAAGGACGTTCAGAACCGACATCAACCGCTTTGTTCACTATGGGTTTGGATGCCATGCTTGTTAGAACAATTGCAGAAAGGATTGCATCTTGGACAAATAATACATGTATGGTGGTTTCTGGTTTAACTCAACTCAATCGAGATATCATGATGGAACTTCTATCATTTCTCAGAGACCATCTTGTTGCGTGATGAATTCAATCACTTCACGTATCCATCTACCAGTGGCATCAAGATCACTGAGTTTGTTTAGATAGTCTTCCCATGAAAGACCCGCTGCAGTTTCCCATTTCACATACATTTGTTTTATGTTATCAAATGCAGTTTCGTGATAAGAACAGAACTTCTCTTGAAAATCTCTGCCACAAATTGGGCACTCGGTCATGAATTTTCCCCTCCTTCGTCGTTCTTAGACCGTTTAGATCTTCTCTCATCAAGAGCTTTAAGGTCCTCTTGCCTTCCTGTGCATTTTGCCCAATTGATACAAGTTTCCCAAGTTCGTCGACCTGACATTACCTTTATCATTTGATGGTTGCAGTATGGACACAATTTTTCGAGTGGTGTAATTATTCCTTTTTGCGGGAGCGGATATGTTTGGTCGCAAGTACCTTCTTTGTAATTTGAACAACCAACAAAACGTTTGCCGGTCTTTGGAGATTGTACTATTCTGAGAATTCCATTTTTACATTTTGGACAAGGCCCAAGTTCTTCAGTGTCTTTCCAATATCTCTGGAGTCCCTTGACAAGATCTTTTCCAATTTGTTCCTCTTTCTCCTTGAACTCGTCTAAGATTGAGAGTAAACTGGTTTTAGTTTTGGCTAGAATGTTATCTCTGTCTGTTTTTCCCTGTTGTATATCTTCCATCTCTTTTTCCAATTGCCTGGTCATTTCTGGAGAAAGCATGACTGGCAGGTAATGACCTAGTGTTTCATACAGTGCATATCCAAGAGTAGATAGCTCAAAATTATCACCTACAGTATAACCTCTTGATCTCACTGAATCTACAATTCTTGACCTGGTTGATTTTGTTCCTAGATTCTCTCGCTCAAGTAATTTTAGAAGACTAGCTGGATTGAATCGGGCTGGTGGAAGAGTGTGTTTCTCCTCAGCAGATACTGATGTAAGATGAATAGAATCTCCCTCGTTAATGTCTGGCAGTGCTTTTTCTTTTGTCTTAAAGAATGGTCCATAATACTCCGCCCAACCCATTTTCTGAATCTGAAGACCTCTAGTATAGAGTTTATGGCTCTTGTAGACAATATCTGCCCTGAGATGGTCTTTGATTAAGGGTTCTCCAAAAACAGAGAAGAACCTCCTCACAATCAAGTCATACAATTTATTCTCACTTGGAGTGAGTCGTTTTACTGGTTTCTCACCAGTTGGATGTATTGCAGGATGTGCAGGATCTGTCTTCTTACCTTGAACTGGTTTGAGAGGACCTTTCAGTACCGCTTTTGCTATTGCTGAATAAGACTTCATTGAACTTAGTCCAGTGATTATTGCTTTGAAATCTAGAGTGTCAGGCAATTGTTCACTACTTGTCCTTGGATATGATATTACTGAATTGAGGTAGAGTGACTGTGCAAGAGCAAGAGTACGACTTGGTTTGTAACCCAGGTGTCTATAGGCCTCAGATTGGAGAGAACTTAGGTTAAACGATGGATGAGGCTGTTGAGTGACAGTGCGCTTGTTAATCTTGTCTACAATAGCTGTCTGCCCTGAAAGGCTCTCAACTATTGCTTCTCCATCTGATAACTTAGAGATTTGATTCTTGAAGTATTGCAATTCCAATTCTTCGTTATTATGATGTGCAATTACTTGAATCATCCAATATGGTAAAGGCACAAAGAGATTGATTTCTTTCTCTCGTTGTGCCACATATGAAAGAGCTGGACCTTGAACTCGTCCTGTGGATACAATCTTGAACCAACCTGCTGCATTCTTTATCGATAGTGTAAGTGCTCTGGTCATATTGATTCCGAATAACCAATCAACCTCATGACGAACTTGACCTGATTCTATCAATGGAAAATCGAGATCATTCATGTTGTCAAAGGCTTGCCCTAGCTCTCTTTCAGTCAAGGATGAAAATCGCATTCTTGCAGCCTTATTTGGATCCGTTTTGCAAGCATACAACAAAGTGAGGTAACCAATCAAACTACCCTCGATATCATAATCAGTAGCTACTACAAATCTATCGATATCTTTTGATAGTCTCTTTATCAGTGCTATTATGGGTTTGATGTTGGTTGCTTTCTTGTCAACTTCATATTTTGGCACCCATTTATTTTCAAACCGTGGATAAGTCCATCCTTTCTCAGTCTGTTGGAGTTCGAACAAATGACCTAATGCATAAACCACGACAAGTTCATCATTTCCACGCTTACACTCGAAGTAGCTTGTTTTACCCTTTTTGATTTCCTGTGGAGACTTGGAATCGTCTAATGCAATAGATATCTTTTTTGCGGCAGTTGGTTTTTCAGTGACTAGCATTAGCCGAGACAGTTCAATTCACCTTTTTCTCAGTTCGATATTCCCTCGTTGATATCTCTTCTTAAATACGCGTTGTGAATCCTTACTTTTGAGTCACAAGTGTGATAGTACAACCATGTATTTCTCGATACGCTTAAAAGCAGACCCAATTTCGAAATCGCTTGAGGTAACTTTATGCAACCCTGGTGGCCGAGGTTTATTGTAAAACCCAGAGTTCGACTTACGAGGCCGCGGTTTGGTATGCCAACCCGCCCTCCAGACATAGTCTTATTTGGAATTCTGTTCGTTGTAGTTCTTTTTATCCTCGGTGGTAATATCTATACTCTAGTTAGAAATCCTCCTGCTATTGCAGGTGGACAAGGTGGAACTCCCATCCTTATCTCGCCAGGTATTGATTCCCAACTTGGTATGGAAGGAATAGTTGCATCAGTTATCATAATGGTTGGAACTATGGGCTTAGGTCTAGTATACTATGGATCAAAATACGTCTTTCAACCAGGTTATGCAACCAGATTGATGGTTCTTGGAGTGATTCTTTCAGGCGTAGCATTTCTAATCTTCAGCTATCTTTGGATGATTAAGACAGGACAGCTGTAGGTTAATCTTCATCATCGATTATGGGTATACTTTGCAAAATAGTGTAGGATATGTCTATCCCTTCCATGAGATTGGTAATGAGTTCATGTGCAATCTCCAGCTTGATTAGTTTCCTTTGAGGTGCTACAAAGTGTGATTCATAAGATGGCTTGGACCATTTTCCTACAACTCTTCCAAAATCCATCCCAGCTAGAATGATTCTCTCTGGTGAGTATTTGGTCACAACATAACAAGCTCTATCGCCATCTGTAAACCCTCCCCAAAGAAATACTCGTTCTGTAGGCTCTACCTGTGTACTTCCAAGAACCTGTCCAAGGTTTGGCACCATGTCTAGAATCTTGTCAATATTATCCCCATGTCCATGAACTATACACAAGGCTCCATTCTGTGTAGCTTGTTCAATATGATTGTTATCACCATCCAAATCTGTGACGATGATATCACATGGGCAATTTTGTTCCAATAGAAGTGATACTGCTCCATCTGCAGCAACAAAGACAAGGTCCTGATAATCACTTCTCTCCTTCAGTGTTTGTATGTGTCTCTCAAGTGATGGACCTGCCCCACAAATCACAACTGTTCTTCCGGATATCTTCTGTTCCAAAATTCTCAATAATGGACTTGGATTGACATTCATCAACAAATCTGTAAGCAATTGAGTAGCCTGTTTGTCCATTTCTGAATCTAAACCTAATCTATTGACTATATCATAATAGATTGGTTGCCACTCCATCCATTCCATCATTTATCACTTCTCAATTTTCTTCACCTGTTGAAGAATTGCTTCACCTATCTGAACGGCCATTCGTGTTTCCATAACATCATGTGTGCGAATCATATTTGCTCCATTATAGACTGATATAGCTGTGGCCGCCAATGATCCGTTGAGCCTTTCTGCAGGATTTTCTTGATTTAGTAGACTACCTATGAAGGCTTTTCTAGACACTCCTACTAACAAGGGCTGACCAAATCGAGAAAACTGCTGTAAGCTACCTAATATCTCAAAATCGACTTCAGCTGGTTTTCCAAATCCGATTCCGGGATCTACAATTATTTTCTCTCGTTCTATATCTGAATTAATTGCTATTGTATAACTTTCTTTCAATGATTGTATAGATGAAGATACGCTTCCACATGGAGAACCACAATTTGTCATAATCACTACAGGAACATCTTTTAACTTTACAATATCTACCATTTTCGAATCTGCTCGTAACCCTGAAACATCATTGACTATCGATGCTCCCATATCAAGAGCAGCTTCTGCCACTTCAGAAGATACGGTATCAATTGATAGTGGAAGATTTGTCTTATCCCTAATATATCGAAATGCACTTTTTACTCGAGTCATTTCTTCTCTTTTTGATATCCTTGGAGTACCATAGATATCTGAAGGAGCTGTCGATGCTGCTCCAATGTCAATGATATCAACACCTTCTCTCTCCATTTTCTCCACTAGTTGTTGAATAGATGATCTCTCACTTACAGTAGTTTCCTTGTAGAATGATTCAGGTGACAGATTGAGGATACCCATGAGACGCACCGGATAGCCCTCTCCGATGCGAAGCCCTTCTACATCAACTATGTGTTTTGCCATTGAGTATTCCTCTGCTAGAAATACCAATAGAAGGACATAAAATGTAGCCGATTAAGCATCGCATCAAATCAAAATGGCGATTTCCGATGAATGACAAACTCGAAAGAACTCAGCTCTATGATTGGCACAAAGAACATGGCGATGTTGTCACCTTTGCTGGATGGGAGATGCCAGTACGCTATAGTGACATCAGAGAAGAGCA
>CAZMBV010000018.1:0-22586 GCA_964564335.1 uncultured archaeon | reverse complement strand
TGATAACGCCAATGCCATGATTGATTTAGAAGAATATCAAAACTCCATCTTCCAGTTGTAATATTGCATTCATGATAAGCTCGATTTGATGCAGATTCCCTTGTTCCATACGCCCATAGAGTTTCCTGCTCCGCAGAGAATACTCCCCTAGTTACTATCCAAGAATCTAAACTTTGATCTTCAAAATCATCACTCCATGAGGAATTTGCAGTGACCAATTGAATCTGAAACGTGCTAATTCCAAATAATAGTATAATGAAAGATGAGATGAGGATTTTTGCGATTCTGGATTTTGCAATCATCGAAATACCAATTGAATTGTGAAGGCACCCTTTCTGATAAATTTAGACATTCATGCTTTTTGAAATACTTTCTAGCCAATTCTTTCGTTTTTTACTACTAACGACTAGCTAAATTTCTTTATCAATACCCATGTCCTTAGAAAATACGCGAGGCAATGACGATGTCCGATGCAGCTCAAGATACTCAGTGGATTCAGAAAGTAATGGATGTAGTTCATGATGGACTTATCGTCATTCAGGATGAAGATATCGTGATGGCTAACGAGGTATTTTCTGATATGCTAGGTTATCCCAATGAAGACATGATTGATATTGCATTCGATGACATAGTTGAGCCTCAGTCTCGAAGAAGAGAAAGTGAAATCTTTGAGAAGCTTTACTCAGGTGAGAAATTATCACAGTTTCCAACACGATTTGTTTCAAAGAATGGACAGATTGTTCAAGTGGAGATAAAACCAACTGCTGTGACATTTAATGGTGCTTCAGCAGTTCTTGCTTGTGTACGTAATGTGTCAACCCAGATTGCTTTGGAAACTACAGTAACTGAACTTGAAAACAGATTTGCGACCCTTTACGATATGTCTCCTATAGCATACTTCTTGTTAAATAGAGAGGGCGCGATTGAACAGGTCAATGCCGCAGCGGAAGAACTTCTTGGGCTCGAAGCTGTGGAATTAATTGGAACGCCAATTTCTCAATACCTCCCCAAACCTAAACCAGGGTATGACCCTGCAGTTGAAATTGTGAGAGAGGTCTTGCGCGGAAAAAGTGTAAAAGATCTAGAAATGGAGATGTTCTGTGGAAATGACAAGAAAATCTGGATTAGTGCTTCATCTAGAGCAATGGACTCAGGGTCCGATAGACCTGTGGGTATTGGATTCACTGCAATAGATATAACACGTCGTCGTGCAATGGAACAGAAGCTCCGAACTGAAAGTGAACGTGCCAATTTATACATGGAAGTTATGACCAATGACTTGAACATGACTAATCAAAATGTCCTCTTTGCGTTAGAGGACCTTAGTATATCTCTAGATCTTCCTGAGCGTCTTCGTACTCTTCTAGGTGAAACATCTTGGAGCCTTCGAAATGCGGCTAGGATGATAGCAAATATGGGGGTTCTAATATCACTTGACCACGAACCACCACTGAAATCAAAGACCAAGTTACTTCCTCATTTCAACAAAGCGATTCGTGAAGCCACTAGAGATTTCGAATGGAAAACTTTGGATGTGAAATCGAATATCTCTGATATCGATTTCGAAGTAAATGGTCATCCCTTCATGTGGTACATCTTCTTCAATATTATTCATTTTAGTGGTCGGTCTGATACTAGTGAAAATGTCAAACTCGAAATAAATGCAGAAATGACCGAATCTGATGATATGGTTAGGATTGAGTTCTTAGATTCAGGCCCTGGGATTCCTGATGATCAGAAATCTCAGATTTTCAGGAGAAACGGAAGTGCTGATGATAAACTAGAGGGTAAAGGTCTTGGTCTTACATTGGCTGACCGTTACATTTCAGATTTAGGAGGTCGAATCTGGGTAGAAGATAGGAATCCTGAAGATTCAACCAAAGGAAGTAAATTTGTAATCCTACTCCCGCTTTGGAAAGAAATACTTCAGCTCCCGCCAATTATGTACTATAAATCAGACCATTGTATTTTCTGCGGTCCAGTCCTTGTTACTCTAAATAGTGTTCTAAAGGAACTTGGGATTGAATCTTCTACGATTCAGATTATCAATGTGGATGAACCTGGCGCGATAATCTCAGAAAAAGACCTACCTGCATTACCAACTATCCAAATGGGTATGGATCAACTATCAGGATTTTTATCAGAGGATGATCTGCGTCAAGCTGTTTCAAAGATGATATTCATGTCCGGGGGTTAGAACCACTACTTAGGTGGCATTGGTTCAGATTTCGTGAGGGTTTTTATATGATAAGTGTGAGATAGATTGTGGGGTGCATGTTTAGATGACTGAATGGATTGAGTTTCGTCATGATTGGGCTTACTATATTACAACAGATACTTTTACGATGAATAAAGTCACGGGAAAAGTTCCTGCTGGTACTATTGTTCTAATAAAAGAGAAAGAAATCTTGGACAATGGAGTCACTATTACCAACACAACCTATGCATTAGCAAAGGACGGTCACGTTGTCAATCTTGATGACAAACGATCTGCAAGTAAAATCCTTGCAAAGCTGTTTGTTGATTACATGAAGAAGTATAACGAATATCCTCCCGACACAACATTCGATAAATCATTCAAGAATGGAAGTGTGGATGTGTTGTTCAAGGCTTCTGATTATGATAAATTCAAGATACGACTCACTCATGACCTTGTTGGTAGTGATCCTGAAGAATTTCTGATGAATCTCAGTAAAGCCAGTAGAAAGAAATTCAATCCTGAGAATGAATGGAAAATAGAGCCCGCGAAATCAAATCGTTCAACTTGTAAGACCTGTGGACAAAAAATTGAGAAGAATCATCTTAGACTTGGAGAACCTTCGTATTTCCAAGATCACTTGAGTTACAAATGGCATCACTTTGCCTGTAAGGCTGATGAAATCTGGGGAATTCCAAACAATAAACTGTCTGGCTATGTAGACTTGTCTTCAGATTATAAAAACAAAGTTACGAAAGCACTTTGGGAGTGAGGCAGAGCTTACCACTCAGTTGCAGTAAGGTCTCTTCTACGAAGTCGTTCCGCTCGTCGTTCCTTAGCCTTATCAAAACGCTCTTTCTCTCCTTCATTGGAAAGAATGAGTTTGGGAACTTCTTTCGGCTTTCCCTCTTCATCCATTGCAACATAAGTGAGAAACGCCCTACAATTCTTAGAGGTTTCCTCAGTGAATGGATTTTCTGAAGTCACTCTCACTTCAATTTCCATTGAGGTTTTTCCGACGAAATTGACCCATGCCTCAAGTGTAACAATATCTCGTTGACTGATAGGATTTAAAAAATTCAATGAGTCAATTGATGCTGTCACAATAGAACTTCTGCTATGCTTCTTTGCGACAATTCCACCTATCATGTCAATCCAATCAAGCAACCTTCCTCCATAGAGCGTGTTGTTATTGTTGACGTCGTTCGGGAAGACTGCTTGAGTCATGATTGTTCTTGATGCAGACACTTCTTTCTCTCTCACCGAAATCAGCCCTTTGAATTACCGCTAGATAGCTGGATTAATCTGTTGTTTCGTACTCAAGTTACGTACAGGTGATTGATTTGAGTTACACTGTCAAGCCAATAGGTCATGTCAAGAAAATTGGAAACCAGAACTATCTTGATATTAATGAAGAATATTGGGAAGCAACTACTCATCTTGATCTATTTTCCCATGCCATCGTATTATGGTGGATAGATGGTAGGGACACCCCAGAAAATCGTCAAACTGTCCTATCAAATCCTCCAAAGAACAAAGGTCCAGTTCCCTCGGGTGTCTTCTCCTGTCGTTCTCCATCAAGACCGAATCCAATCGGTCATACAATTGTGAAGATAATTAACGTAGATGAGAAGAATAAACAGATTCTGATCGACCATATGGATGCAAATGATGGAACACCTATAATTGATATCAAACCCTATCTTCCTTCCTCGGATAAAGTTGACAACGCTCGTGTTGCGCCTTGGTTTGAGCATCTTGAAAATCGCTATACTCAGTGAATCTCAAGGTTGGTTCTTCTCATAAAAGTGTAGTAGGAGTTCTTTCATGAAGATTGAATTCTTTTTAATAATGGTCATTGGATTTGCAACAACGATAGTAAATCTGTAGGTTATTGCAGCATTTGGCTTTATCCAGATAATATATGTCGGTCGTGTCAGATAGATATTTGCCCATTTATCACAAACCTTGTCAAAATGTTGTGTCAACTTTTTGTGATCAAAATTCATGTGAAGTGTTAGACTGAATGTGTACCTGTAAAAGTCCTCATCTGTCGCAAGGTCTCTGATTCTGTCAATTGCGTTGTCTATTGAACGAATATATCGAGAACCTCTTCGGTCGTCCACTGCTTCTTCTCTGTCTACTTTCTGTTCTTCAATAAGTCCAGGAATATCCTCGATTCTGTAATTAGTTACTTCACTCCCAACAACTTTATTATTCGGCACTAGTTGAACAGTTTCATCAGCCTGAAAGATTCTCGTATAATTGAGAGTTATCTCTCTGACAATACCTTCAATATTTCCAATTTTTACATAGTCACCAACTCTGAAGGGTCTAGCTGCAAGAACATATAATCCACTAACGATATTTCCCAATGCTTGTGAGAAGGCAAGTCCTAAAGCGGTTCCAAAGATTGCCCCCAAAGATAGAATGGTTGCTAGGTCTGCCTCAAAAGAACCGACGACTATTGTGACTGCTGCAATGAAGAAGATTAATCTGAGGATTAGAACAATACCTGATGCAGCTTCGACTCCCATCCCTACTGATTTCAGAGACCTTTTTGCCAATGTGGTTACTACTATGTATATTATAAACAATAAGATTAGAGACGCCAAGACAATAGCATATGGTAGGATTTGTTCCCAGTAAAATTGTAGATATTCAATCGGATTCACAAAAAAGTCCGGTGGAGTTACCTGCAACATTAATTCCTCTTCCTCACCCCAGAATATCCACTATTTGAATAGTGCGAAACTGTTTTTTGGTCAACTTGAACAAGAATTCTCAGTTGAACATTCTTATTAGATATTGAGTACAACACATTATTGGGGAAACTGTTGAAATTACAGCGAGGTCTTCCAGAATGGTTAAGCTATTTGCTGAAAGCACTATTCGTTATGATATTCCCCCTCAGTTTTTATTTTACTGACCCCCTTCACCTACTTCTCCTGCCAGCAAATGGTCTTCTTTTCCCAACCAATCTTTACTTTCCGGAAACCCTTTTTGACTTCTCTTTCATCCTTTCCATGCTGAGTAGCATCTTTCGTAATTTCCTTATTGGGCTTATTATTGCATTACCTGGAATATACTATAATTACAAACTAGCACGTGCACCATTGAACCAATCCTTCTGGAAACGTGGCATTGGACTTGCTGCGGCTATCTATTTTATCACATTAGGGATAACGCTGTTCCTGAGTATGACAATATTTTCACCGTTCTCCCCCCTTCTCGATGACTTGTACTATCTTTACAGTAAAATACTCTATTATCCCTCACTTGTAATGGCCGTATTCATTATGCTTCCATTATTCCTTCGGCAAGCTACAATAATCAGTGTTCCCTCTGATTTACATGATTACTCGATGCGAGATATCGAGTCCACTCCAAAATTCAATATTAGCAGAGAAAAAATGTTGAGCGCAATATTCTGGCTCGTCATTTGTTTTGCTCCATATGCGATTGAATATGACATATATAGTTGGTATGGGTCATATATGGCGACTAGTTTCCTAATGGATTACCGCATTGGATCATCTGTGTATTATATCACCGACACTATTAGTCTATCCTTTCAAGGGCAAATTGCGATGCTCCCAAACATGCCGTTTTTTGCATTATTGTTTGCATTTAATTTTGCATTTGTAAGAGATGTCTATAGATATCTCAGAAAAACAATCACTCGGAATAGATTGATTGCAATGGCAATCCTTAGTTGTCTATTTCCGCTGCTGATTTCATTTGGATTGAGTGGTTTGTTCATCTTCGGTTTGTATGTGGTTCTTATTCCTATTCCACTGCCAATTATCCAATTTGTTGGATTATTAATGATCCGATATCATCAACCGCAGATTGTCCAAAGTGAACGGGTCTGGAGAGGTGATAGAGCTGAAATGTGGTGGGAAACTGGGAAACGAAAAAGAACAGAGCCTATTGTGTACCAAGCTACTCCTGAGAAACCAGTAAGACATCGTGAAGAGGTCATCACTGTTCCGCTCATAGACCTCTTTCTTTCACGAATTAGAAAACTGAAATGGAGAAACAATTCGGAGTAAGAAAATCGAGCTAGTCTGAATCAAAGACAAGGGTCTTAACAACTACGGGAACCACAACGTCTTCGATTATCGGAGCACCAATATCTACAAAATCCCCTTCCTTCAAGGAGATTTCGTCAATAGATAGGATTTCGTTCTCAATACCCGTTTCCCGTTTCATAATGTTACCGACAGAATTACCGATGTCTGTATCAAAACACATCATTATAGGCTCTTTCTTCGCGACCGTATTAGG
Organism: uncultured archaeon; assembly: GCA_964564335.1. Classification (GTDB taxonomy): domain Archaea; phylum Asgardarchaeota; class Thorarchaeia; order Thorarchaeales; family Thorarchaeaceae; genus SMTZ1-45. Next base: position 16,099 of record CAZMBV010000018.1, on the reverse strand, counting down.
TAGGGCTGCTACCACGCCCCTTGAAAATTCCATTAGATTTTCATATGAGGGTCTTACCGCATCAACGAAAGAGAGAATCATCTTATCTTCTCCTTCTTGAAGATCGAATCTCTTCAATGCATCAGTGATTGCTTTCTTGATACTCTCAGCAGACGCTTTCCTCATAGGAGTATGAGGTACAATTACTGGAAGGTTCCTTATTGGATAATCTAGACCTGACGAGAGAAATGTGGTTGAACCACTCACCTGAAGACTGAAATGACCTGCTCCGATTACTGTTGCACGAATCCGTTGGTCTGGTTCACCGACCGGAAGATTAGCAGCCAGAGCCTGAACACCAATAGATTGAGCAAGAATAAGTCCCAAATCATTGAAACTACTCCCTTCTATCTCATAGATGAATTCTGCAACTCCACCGGAGAATGTGATTTCATCAATATGTTCGGCGAACTCAAGAGGCGCTGTCATCATCAGCAGTTCTGTTGTCTTCAAAGAATTCTTCCCTTGAATACACTCAATAAGTGCCTCTGCAAGAGTATCAGCAATTCGCTGTTTACTATCATCAGAGAGAATCTGTCCCAGCTGAAGATTGATACCAATGAGAGCAGCAAGTTCTCTTCCGGTATCTTCAAGCCTTACAATGATGTTATTCTCATCTGTTGCAACGAGTCGGCCTCCAACGTTTATTGCAGCAGTAGCAGCAACTCTCCCATCCTTGCACACTGCAATATTGGAGCTACCTCCTCCTACATCACAATTCATGATTGTCTTTCCTGTGACACCAGATCTTGCAACTGCTCCTGAACCATGTGCTGCGAGAACACTTTCAAAATTAGGACCAGCAGTGGCAGCGACAAATTTACCAGTTTCTCCAGCAAGCTCGTTGACAATCCACTCAGCGTTTTCCTTTTTCGCAGTTTCACCAGTAATAATGACTGCTCCGGTGTCAATATCTGAAACAGCAATTCCCGCCTCTCTATAGTCTTCAAGTAGGAGTTCTCGGAGTGCTTGGAAATCAACATTATATTGATCTTTGAAAGGAGTTAGATGTATCGGCCCAGAGTGGAGGATCTCTCTATCAACAATCTCGAACTTTTCAGTTGGAACCTTTGTATTCTTTTCAAGAACAATCTTGCTGAATACTACATGAGATGTGGATGAACCAATGTCAACACCTACGCTAGTGAGTACTCTTCGTTGGGTCTTAAGAATCTATATCCACTCCGATACTGGTGTAATATCGAGCGCAGCTTTGCAGCGCCTTTTAGGTTTCCTATTTAGGCGAGAATGAGTTGACACCAACCACAGCTTTCATAATGCCATGTTATATTCTATAAACGATTACTATGGATGTTCTGAAAGCAATCAGGGATCGAAGAAGTATTCGAAAGTACAAATCTACTGAAGTAGAAATTGATAAAATCGATACTATCCTTCAAGCGGGAAGATGGGCTCCTTCAGCTTCGAATAAACAACCTTGGCATTTCATAGTTGTTCGTGATGAAGGAATGAGAAAGAAATTGGCTGAGGCTCATAATTATGGACGATTCATGGCTGAATCTCCAGTAGTAATAGTTGTTCTTGGAGACCCTGCAAAACACCCACGATACCATCTTGCGGACCCTCACAACGCTGTTCAGAATATGCTCTTAGCTGCTCATTATGAGGGATTGAACACGTGTTGGATGGGGGTTAGAGATACTGACATCGAGCCCAAGTTCAGAGCCCTTCTTAACATACCTGATGATATTAGAGTAATCTGTTCTATCTCCGTGGGATATGGAGATCAAGAAAGAAAAAGTACTAGATTTCCCCTTGATGAGATAGTATCGTGGGAGAAATTTGAAAACAAAGTAAGGTGAAAAATGATGCATGGTTATCGAGAATTAAGTTATCTTCTGAAGAATATGGAACCTGTTCATGTTCCCGGTTCGTATATTTTTGCTGCAGTATCCCAAGAAATCTTAGAAAACCTAGGATCTACTCCTCTGTTAGTCTTTCGAGAAAAGGAAGCTATTACTGTGATTGTGATGAGAGAAATTGCTGAAGAACATTCCCTTTCCTTTGAGAGTGTCTGGAGCCTGATTTCTCTTGCAGTTCATTCTGATTTGGAGGCAGTCGGTCTTCTTGCTAAAATTACTAGTGTACTAGCAGAAGCAGGAATTACTGCTAATACTGTGTCTGCTTTCTATCATGACCATCTCTTTGTCCCGGAACAAAGAGTGTCTGATACTTTGTCATTACTTAGAAATCTGTCCAATTCTATAGTTGTATAACGACCTCCTTAGCCTTTTTACCACTCATGTAGTCGATATCGATACGTCCAATATGGACACGGTGGATTGACTTCTTAGTTAGTTGTTCTTCAGCAAGCTTCTTCGGATTTGGTTCAATCCCACCGATCATGATTCTTAGTGCTTCTTCTTTTTCTTTAACATCTTCGATGAAAGTAACTTGACCACTGAATTGAGTTGTTGCGTAGAGATGGTCGCAAGCTCCTTCTACATACCCGTGGTCGTCGATTGCCTGTCCCCAAATGGTGTTGTGCTTGGAGAGAATATCGACTTTCTTCCCCTCACGAGCACAGTGGAAATAGATGCAATTTTTTTCTCTACTATACCCATGACTCAGAGTTACTAAGTATGGATTGTTGTCTAGGCACATTGCGATTGTGATATACTGGCATTTCTCAAGAATAGCAATCATTTCTTCTTTACTCTTGATTGCTTTTTCCTTTCTTCGAATTCCTTTCACTAATACCACCACGAAGTCGTTTACTCAGATCCACGTGCACCCAGTAATGCTGCAAGCTGAATTGGTAATTGTGCAAATATGTAGGTGATTCCTACCCATGGACCACTCAGAAAAGTAGGATCAGTAAGCTCGTGTACACCAATCAGCCAATCTGAAAAGATGAACATGAAGAACCCAAAAATCATTGTAATTTTGAAAGCGATTGGAAAATTATCAAACCATTTTGTCAATGCAAAGCCCAATACAGTCACAAGTAAAATACCATATCCCAGGAGGCCAATACTTAACTCAAACATTGTGGGATTGAAGACTGTGAAGAAGAATAATAGAAGAACAAGAACTATGCTTACTATCCAAATCAGCAGGTTTCGTGTGATGAGTCTTCCACCTTCTGATGCTTTTGGATTTAATAATAATGGAGATCGCTCCTTAAGCCCCAGCAGATAGATGACATGACCAATACCAAATAGAATCACTCCATTCAAGATTGCAATTGGAGTAATGAAAAAGATACTTGCCATCAATAGGTCTCCGATGAATCCGCATATCATTGCGATGAACATAAGCAATGAAAACTTACCCCAGTTTCCTCCTTTTAGATCAATGTAATTGATAAGAGCAAGAACCACAATCACTGCTGACGAAGATAGAAACCAAGGATTTGAATCTGAAGTAATTACAAAGACAGCTAGAAGTGATAGAATGATGATTACGACTAGCAATCGTATGTAATCAAGGGTTGATGTTAGATATTTACTAGACAATGGACATTCACCTACATGAACAGACCTTGTTTACGAAACACAAACGTAGGGTTAAGCGTTTCGAATCTTCACGGTAACGCTTTTCTGGACTTCTTCTCAAACTTAACATATGATGGAACTCTCTGATGTTCGACAAGCTTATGATCGAATAAAGGGCTATATAGTAAAGACTCCAATCATGACCTCGAAAACAATCGATAGTATGGTAAATTGTCATGTCTACTTCAAGTGTGAGAATTTTCAGAGAGTTGGAGCCTTCAAATTCAGAGGCGCTTTTAACACGGTATCTCAACTGACAGCAGATGAACGGAAGAAAGGAGTTATTGCCCATAGTTCAGGTAACCATGCTCAAGCATTAGCGCTGGCGGCAAAGATGTTGGGAGTTAAGGCAACAATCGTTATGCCTAAGAACTCTCCAAAAGTCAAGGTTGCTGCTACAAGGGGATATGGGGCTGAAATAATATTCTGCGAGAACTCAACTGAGAGTCGTGTAGATGTTGCTAATGAGCTTGTAGAAAAACATGGTTTTACCTTAGTTCATCCATACAATGATCACCGGATTATTGCAGGAGCTGGTACTGCCGCGCTAGAACTCATCGAGGATGTTGGCACTCTCGATTATATCTTTGCACCCGTTGGAGGTGGAGGTCTCTTGAGTGGTACTGCCATTACTACAAAGGGACTCTGTCCAGAGTCCAAGGTTATCGCTGTAGAGCCAGAAAACGCAGATGATGCGTATCGATCATTCAAAGCTAACAAGATTCTCCCAAGTGAATATCCTAACACTATTGCTGATGGGTTACGAACTCAATTAGGTGATTTGACATTTAAAGTTATCAAAAAGTATGTTGATGAATTTGTCCTTGTATCTGAACAGGAAATAATTGATGCCATGAGGTTATTGTGGGAGCGAATGAAAATAGTAGTGGAACCATCAGGTGCAGTTTCTCTCGCTGGTCTTCTGAAGAAGAGTAAAGTCCTAACCGGATCAACAGCTGGAGTTATCATAAGTGGCGGTAACATTGACTTAACTGAATTCTTCGAATCATATTCAAGACAAATTAGCTAGAATTCGAATTTCGATTCATGGGAATCCAAACAATAAACTCTACTCCCTGATCTGGTTTATCATTTACACGGTCTCGTACACTGATGTGCCCTTCGTATTTGTCACAGATTTGTTTTGATTGATGTAGTCCAATACCACCGTATCTTCTTGAGATATCAAAAATCTCCTTCTTGAGAAACTCCGAAATCCCTGATCCATTATCTGCAACTGAAATCTCGTATCCCTCACCTCTTTTATATAGCTTAACCCACACATGTTTCTCTGTTCTAGGATTATGCTCTATTGCGTTCTCAATTAAGTTTGCAAATAGCTGTTCCAAGAATTCGTCTGCATTAATGATTGCATCAGCATCATTTAGGGTGATAGCAATATCCACATCCCCATGTAGATCCATCTGAGCCATCACTACTCTCTCAAGTATCGGAGCAAGTTTTGTTGGCCTAAGAGGGACTGCCATTAAGGGCTCAGTGACTTTTGCTTTTGATATCATTCGTTGACATCTCTCAACAGCTGATATGACCTGACTTAAGAGTCGTCTACTCTCTGGTTCACTAAGCTGCGTTTCCATGACCATAGTACTTCCAAGGATGATTTGAAGTTGGTTTCGGAAATCATGGCTCATTAGATCAAGATACAACATTGCACGTTCTTTCTGTGTTCGTACCCTTTTCTCAGCAGTGAGGCGGTCTGTCACATTCATGGCAACAAGTTGAAGTGCGGATCTCCCTTCAAATTCAACCTTGCGACCGAACATCTCCAACCACTGCATCTCTCCATTTTTCTGAAATACTCGTATTGCCATAGGAGTGTTCCTAGGTTCATTTCCATCCATTAGTTCTTGTAGTCTATTCATAACATTTTCAAGGTCCTCTTTATGAATCATAGATTGGATTTCTACTGGTGTGAATGCTAACACCTCTTCAACACTGCGATTAAGAAATCCAGCAAATGCAGGATTTGTAAATAATATCTTCAATGGTAGAGATTGAATTATCATAATTCCCTGAAATGATTGATCAACTAGAGTTCGATATTTTAGTTCAGAATTGATCAGAGTTTGTTGAGCAAGTTTTCGTTCTTCAATATTCCTTGCTACTCCAAGGACTCCTGTTGGAGTATCATTTTCATCCCGCATGAACGTGCGTGTAACTTCAACCCAAACAAGTGAACCTTCTTTCTTCTTCAATTGTAACTCTAAAGGAGGGGCATCTCCTCTGACATAAGGTTTCTCAGGTTGTTTCTCTGATTCAAGAGCTTCACGGATAGCTTCGATTGCGACCCATACAGATTCAGGAGCCATTAGCTCAATAAGTGACACTCCTATCAGTTCGTCGCTATTATAACCAAGAAGAAGTTCGATTGATGTACTTACATATGTCAGATTGAGTTCGAGGTCTGTGGTAAAAATTACGTCACTGACATTTTCTGCGAGGAGTTGATATCGCTTTTCAGTATCTTCTAGTGCTTCTTCTACACGTCGATGCTCTGTCTTCTCAAATATTTGGCTGAGATATCCTGTGATTTCTCCACCGTTTCCTTTACTGACTCCTAAAGGTGTAATGAATGCGTCCAGAATCATTTTTCCTGACCGATTTGTACTGTAAAGGCTCGTTTCTTTCACCTTTTCAAAATCAAACTCAACTTCATATTGAACAGATTCTCCACGAATAAGAGAAGCTTTGATATCACTTGGTACATTTGGATCATCAAAGAGACTAAAACCGACTAGGTCCTGAATATCTGAGATGCCTCCAATTTTAAGCGCAGCTTTGTTTGCTGTTATTAGGATGCCATTCTCATCAAATAGTTCGATACCTATCTGCGACTCTTCGAAAATTCTTCTCATCATCTCAGCGCTTTCTTCTAGTGCTTTGCGTGATTGTTTGATTTCTGTAATATCTGTCATCACAGCAAAAGAACCTAATATTTGCCCATCTTCTCCTATCAAGGGAGTTCCAGAGACTATAGTTGGAACCTTCTCACCAGTCTTCTTTATCCATTCTAATTCATATTGTGTTGATTGCCCCTCTGTTCTTCTTCGGATATTATCACGGAGTGTCTTTCTATCATCCGCATCAAGAAAATCTACAATCTGCTTTCCAACTACATTCTTTTGCGTGTATCCGAGAATGGATGCAAATCTTTCATTTACATAAGTAAACACACCATCATTATCAATGACCCCAAATCCATCATTCATAGATTCTACTAATATTCTGTACCGTAACGCTTGTTCCTCTTGACTCACTTCTGAATGAGAGTTCTCCTGTGGATTATCAGTCATTAGAAATATCACTCGTGCAATGCGTATTTGGTGGTTTACGTTCGCTATGAAATTAATACATATAGGCTTCTCTAGGATGTAGACTAATTCGTGAATCATGTGAGTGATTAGATTCGGTTTACCCTCCCTGCTATCATTGTTCGCTTCTCTAGATGAAAATATCTAGAAATTAAGAAGTAAGATTTCATCAATACACGTATAGGTCGACCAGTTGTTTCGTTGGATAATGCACATAGATATGGATGCTTTTTTTGCATCTGTGGAACAGTACAGGAATCACCCCGAACTAGTGGGTCTGCCTGTTTGTGTTGGGCATGATCCAAAGAAAGGAACTGGTCGCGGAGTGGTTAGAGCAGCTTCATATGAAGCACGGGCGAAAGGTATCCATTCAGGAATGCCTGTTTCTCAAGCTTATCGATTGTGTCCTGAGGCTGCTTTCGTGAATGGGTCTTTTGAAAATTACATTATCGCTTCTGATGAATTTATGGAGATACTTAGAGAATTCGCTGACGGTGGGAAGGTCAGGAGAGCAAGTATTGATGAAGCATATATTGATGTTAGCGAAGGTTCACAACTCTATAATAGCCCCAAAGAGATGGCTCTTGAGTTACAAGAAGAGATACGATTACGGACATTCTTACCCTGTTCTATTGGTATAGCACCAAACATGTCCGTAGCAAAAATTGCAACTGGTATGAATAAGCCAAGGGGTGTGACAATTGTAGGACCAGATTCTGAAGATGTTGCAAAGTTCTTGGAACCACTTTCTGTAGATGCCTTGAATGGAGTGGGACGAAAAACGACTGAACGTCTTCAAAAATATGGGATTGAAACATTGGGGCAGATTCAGAGAATGACTATTCCTGAGATATGGCCTGCAATGGGCCGTGGATCAGTATGGCTCTATCGTAGAGCAAGAGGCTTCGATGAAAGACCAATAACCGATAACGGGCCGCGCATTAGAAAATCAATCAGTAAGGATAGAACATTCATGGAGGATGTCGAACCAGAAGAAGTTGACTATCTTCATAATGCTCTCAAAAAGATGTGTAAAAGAATAGGTGACAAGTTACTGAACAAATCTCTCAGATTTAGAACTGTGACTGTAAAGATACGGTACAGTGACTATTCAACCATTCAGAGAAGTAGAAGTGTTCCTGTGGAATCTGATGAAACATCACTGCTGGAAAAAGTAGCAATCGAACTTTTTGAGCAGAAAAGAGATCACAATAAATCGCTACGATTGATTGGTGTCAAGGTCTCTCAATTGACTGAGGTTTCTGAGCAGTTGTGTTTAACTGAATTTTTGTAAGATTTCATTTCTTCTTACTAAGTTCGCCATTGTCTACATCCGAAACAGCGGTCTTCATCCGAGTACTCAATTTCGTGGTTAGTCGTGCAATTCCTTCAAGGTATGTCTTGTCGTATTCTTCTCCCAACAAAGTTGTATAACCCATTATGTTTTGCAGAATGCCAGTAATATCATGAGAGAGTTTGTGTATGAATTCACTTACAACTTCCTGTAGGATTGTTTCTGATTGAGTCTTCACCGTTCATTCTCTCCCTACACGATTCTCCTCTAAGAGTATCTACTTGCAACAGTGTACTAGTTGGATTTAGGTGTTCGTGTTTGTAAGTTCATATTTTGAGTTTAGATGTCAACCTCTATTAGTACCCCAGTAATTACCGCGTTGGCAATATCGATGTGGTGAGAACTCGTGTCTTCTCAAAAACGTGTTAGAATTGGTAAGTTCGTAGAACGCCCAAACAGATTCTTAGCACGTGTCGAGATTGAAGGTCAAATCGAAGAAGTCTTTGTTCCCAATCCTGGTCGGATGTATGAACTAATGATACCTGGGAAGAAAGTATTCATTCGAGATAACCCGGCTCCTCACAGAAAGACTTCTTTTGATATGATAGGCGTACATCATGATGGTGTTCTCATTTCCCTTGATTCAAATTTACCAAATCGTTTCATGAGGAATCTTTTGGAGACTAATCAATTACCATATTTCACAGGATACACGAAGGTGATCCCTGAACCAAGAGCATATGGTGGACGATTCGATTTTCTCCTTGAAGGTGAGAACAACCGAGCATTCATTGAAGTGAAGTCCTGCACATTAGTTGTGAATAGACGTGTACTATTTCCAGATGCACCTACAACGAGAGGTGCACGACACATGAAACATCTGGCTCATGCGCTTACTTCTGGAGATGTAAATGATGCAGCAGTGGTCTTTGTTGTTCAACGACCTGATGCAGATATCTTTTCACCACATGATGGGAATGATCCAAAATTTGGGGATGCACTTCGCGAGGCTCATAATCAAGGAGTACGGATTATTCCCCTTCTCACGAATGTTGTTGATTGGAATTTAGAATTGGTAAAGAAAATCCCATACGATTTGGGTCCTTTAGACAAGAAATATTTCCAGTAGTACATCAATACTTTAACCATTTACTTCATATGTTCTGAAACATTGAAAAGGTACAGCTATGCAACTGAATTTGGAGAGTTTTAATACGTGATTGAGAGAGCTAACGTTGAACAGATGAAAAGTAAGGAGCTTCTCCGACTAGCTCGAGTTCTGAAATTACCAATCTTAGACAGAAAGATTGCACGAGATTCACTAGTCGATATGATTATGGTGGAAATCAGCCTCCGTAAAAAACGGAATATTCCTGAAGACGAACTCACCTCTCCTGCAATCAAAATAGAGAGCTTAACCAAACGATTTGGAAAAAAAATTGCAGTTTGGGGACTTAATCTAGAGGTCAATCCTGGTGAAATTGTAGGTTTGGTCGGTCCCAACGGAGCTGGCAAAACGACAACTCTTAGAATTCTAACTGGAATTATCAAACCCACATCTGGCTCAGTAGAAGTTAACGGACATGATATGTTAACTGATCCGATTCATGCAAAGAGCGCAATTGGATATATACCTGAAAAGCCCACATGCTACCCTAGTCTCACCGTTCGTGAATATATTACATTCATGGCTCGTATCTATGAAGTACCAACCGATATTGCTCTAGTTCGGATGCGACAGTTTGTAGACATGTTCCAGCTGGATGAATTTCTTGGCTCATATGTCGGTACCCTCTCCAAAGGGAACTTGCAGCGTACACTGCTTGTTGGAATTTTCGTGAGAAATCCACCTTACGTTCTTGCATTGGATGAACCTATTTACGGGCTTGATCCTAGAGGTGCATGGAATCTGAAAGCATATTTGAAACGTCTCCGGGATGAAGGTTCGGCAATCTTAGTTTCTACTCATATCTTGGAAGTCGCGGCTGATTTGTGTGATCGCTTTGTGATTATGAACGAAGCGGCAGTCGTGGGACGAGGAACATTAGAAGAATTACTTGAATCACAAGAAAATGCTAGTAAGTTGGAAGAAGTATTTCTTAGTCTAACTGGTGGTATTCCCGAATAGGTGAGTTCAATGAAACCCACAACATTCCGACTTATGCGCAACGAAATAAGGATGTTGTTCAATCAATTCAAACAAGCAATCACAAGCCCCTCATTACTACTCTTCTACGGTGTAACTCTGGTAGGCATTTTTTTTGTCAGTCTTGTAATTTCCTCTTTCATATCCTTTGCACCTATGATGGCATCACTTGGTGTCATGATCGAAGATTTTATAGATCGCGGGATGTTCTTCGGAGCTTTTGCAATAGTTAGTGCTTCATCTGTTGTCACAGGATATTTTGGACTTGGTCCAGCTGCGGTGATAACTTCTGAAGATGAAAATTTATTACTCCCTGCACCTGTTAGACCTCATCAAATCTTTCTAAGTCGATACATAAGACGAATAATTCGAAAAACTGCATTTATGGTAATTAGCTTAATCGCTATTCTCCCATTATTATCATCAGCAAATATTCTGTTCTTTTCAATAGTTTTCGTTTTATTCTGTGTGATAGTCTTCTTGGAAACCAACTATTTCTTAGGCGCATTGAGTTCATACATACGACTCTACTTCGAAAGACGATACAAGAGTCATTTCCGGCACATAATCGTCATCTTTCTAGGATTTGTAATGCTAGTACCAGCTTATCCGTTGTTCACTTCAACATTTACAGTCGCATTTGTCTTTCCATCTAATGCACTAGCATTAGTGATTACAGAGATGACCGGAATCTTTTCGCTGAATATCCCATTTCTCCTTGGTGTTTGTCTACAGATTATGATGTTCACTATCTTTCTACTTCTTACTGCAAATATCTGTGGATACGAATACTACGAAGTTTTCTCTGCATCAAAAGGCAATGAAGAAATCGAGGGCCGATTTAGTAAGATTATTCACGGAGATGTAGATTTCTCCAACTCGAAGTTCAATGATCCCATCATCTGGATTATGCTCAAAGATTTCTGGAGTCGATTACGTTCTCCGTTTCAAATATGGAAGTACGTCTATGCAGTTGTTGGAACTATCTTTGTCCTCTACCTCAATTTACTTCATCCAGTATGGTTTGAACCACTAAATATACCACCTAATCTTGCATTTGCTGTTGTACCTGCATTTGCACTCATGCTAATTCTATTAGTTCAGATGTCCAGTGTTACTTCTTTGTTAAGTTTTATCGATGAAAAAGAGAATGTCTATCTATTGAAGGCAAGTCCATTCCGTCCTTCAGATATCGTACTCGCAAAATTTCTACTTAGTTTTGTCGAGGTCGGAATTGCGGCTATTCCTGCATGCGGATTTCTCATCTATATAATGCGAATTGAAGGTTATCTCGCATTGATAACGCTAGCTGCCCCTCTTGTAATATTGTTCACCGCAACTGGTGTTGCTATTGGAGCATATGTGCCAGTTATGACCAATGATCCAAGAACACTACCTGTACCACTTGCATTTTCATATCCGATTATTAATCTCTGTCTCGGTGTTGTAATGATATTGATTGTTTCACTGTTTGCAGATAGTGTATTGGTTCTTATTGTGCTGCCTGTCTATTGTCTAGGACTCACTCTGTTCTTTCTTGCAACTTCAGTTCGTGCTATTAATAACTACAAATAGCCTTTACATTTTACGAGCTAGTCTTAGTGCATTTGCAATCACAGCAAAAGTCAACCCCATATCTCCTATTCCAATCGCCATCCAAAGGGTCAAGAAACCGAGTCCCGCTAAGACACCTGTTACTGCTTTCACAATCAGTGAAGTAGCAACATTCTGATGAACAACTCTCATTGTTTTCCTTGCTCTAATTATGAATTCAGGAATTTTTGTGAGATCTTGTTGCATGAGAGCAATGTCCGAAGATTCAAGAGCAGCATCTGTCGAAGCGGCGCCCATTGAAATCCCGACATCTGCTTCAACTAGTGCAGGTGTATCATTCACTCCATCTCCTACAAAAAGAGTGACTCCCGAATTTTTCAATTCTTTTACCACCTCTAATTTTTCATGAGGCATTAATTCTGCTCTGTACTCATCGATGCCAATTTCTTCTGCGATTTCTTTAGCCACGTTTTCACTATCACCAGTAAGCATCACAGTTCTAATACCCATCTTCTTGAGTCTAGAAATTGCCATGGTAGTCTGCTCTCTTAGCGTATCTGAGAGAATAATGGTTCCAAAGTGCTCATTTCCTTGAGCGACGTAAACCATTGTTCCTGCACCACAACTATGCTCTGATGTTGATTGAAGTGGGACATCATATTCAGCAAGTAATCTGCGATTTCCAACAAGATACTCAGTGTTCTCAATCTGACCTCGGACTCCTCTTCCAGGAACCGCTGTGAATTGGGTAGGTGTAGGAATTTGGATATCCTCTCGGCCCGAAGCTGCTAATACAGCTCGCCCAATAGGATGTTCTGACATTGCTTCCAGTGAAGCAGCAACAGATAGAATATCACTGCGGGTGTGATTGTTATGAAGACAGACGTCCTTTACGGAGAGCACTCCCTGAGTCAGAGTTCCTGTTTTGTCAAAAGCAACAATTTCTGTCTTGCTTGCTTTTTCGATGTGAACGGCTCCTTTTACAAGAACTCCAGTTCGAGCTGAACCTGCTATTGCAGACACCATTGTGACTGGGATTGATACTGCAAACGCACAAGGACAACTAACGACAAGAAGTGTGAGGGCTCGGTATGTTGCATCTATTACAGTCATGTTGAACAAGAGTGAAACAATTCCAACTAGAATTGACACTGTGAATACGATTGGGGTATAGACTCTAGAAAATCGTGATATCATTCGTTCAGTTGGTGCTCGTTTATTTCTAGACTCCTCGACCAGTTTGATGATTTTCGATAGGACTGTTTCACCTGATTCGGTTGTCACTTCGACTTCTATATACCCTTCATGATTTATCGTTCCTGCAAAGACTTGATCTCCAGCTGATTTTGGAACAGGAAGTGACTCTCCTGTAATAGGAGCTTGGTCAACCGTTGTTGCACCCATTTGGATAATTCCATCGAGACCGATTTTAGTTCCCGGTTTGACAATGAGTATATCTCCAATTTTGACATCCGTTGATGCAATGCAGGCTTCTGCTCCGTCGATTCTCACTAGTACTGAAGGTGGCTCTAACTCAACAAGTGATTGAATTTCTTTTCGTACTCTATCCTCTGCTCTCTCTTCAAGAAGGATAGAGATGTAAAAAAGAAACATAACCGCGGCTCCTTCCGCCGGAGCTCCGATTATCATAGCTCCAATTGATGCTGATGCCATAAGGAAGTGCTGATCGAGTCTACGTTTTGCTAGGCCCCTAATTCCCATTGGAATTATGTATCTTCCAGGTGATAGCGCTGAAGCAAGAAATACAATATACACTGGAATTATACCTGCATGAACCAGCTGAAGGATTAAACCCACTACAAGCATGATACCAGAGAATATTCCAGTTGCAAGTCTAACCCGTTTTGTGGAATCATCCTCGATAACAGAAGGTACGCCACATGTGGAGCAACCTGTTTCATTTTCCTCTGACATGTTCCTGCGCCCTCGCCATAATATCGATTATACAATCATCTTCTATCCGATGATAGACCTGTTTTCCTTCTTGGCGATGTGCAACAAAACCAAGGTGTTCAAGTAATTTGAGATGATGACTCACTCTGCTTATTGACATATCTAGTTTATGACCAATGTCTGACACACAGAGGTTAGGTTCTCTCGTCAGCAAGGCGATAATCTGCAATCTAGATTCATCTCCAAGTGCCTTGAATATCGTAACAAGGTCCGTAAGTTCATTCTTTCTGAACTTGACCTTGTTTGGGTGTTGAGCAGTTTCTGTAGCCATCGCAATCAACTCATAACATTCAAACGTTCTTACGAGCGTTTGAATGTTTTCCCACGGTCATATAAGCATTATGCTTACGGCGTTTGTGAGAACAATGAAGGTATTAGTTCATTTCACACAAAGAAGTATTATCTAGGTAAAACAGGTTATTCTATTATCCCACTGGGAACACAGAATGCGCAAGTGAAATAATTCTAGGTAATTCTAGGTGACGAGAGCCTTGCAGGACCAACGAAAGACAGTACATGAATCTGACGAGAACAATCAGTTTCAAGATATGATTATGATGGCAAATGATGGTATCATAGTCATTCAGGAAGATAATCTAGAACTAGTTAATCCTGCATTCCTTCTTATGTTGGGCTACGATAACGTGAATGACTTACTTGGTAAACCTGTGGAAGCAATTTTGGACCCGACTATTGCTCATTTCTACGAGGAAGGGCGGGAAGGTCTTCACTGGGGTAATTTACAGAATCCCAGTTTCCGGGCATGCCTTGAAATGAAGAACGGGAAAATCCTTAATGTAGAAATTAGTACATCCTATTTTGTCTTTGAGGGATTACCTGCAACCTTAGGAATCGTGAGGGATATCACATCACAAATTGAACTCGAGGAAGCAATAGATCTATCTGAAAGCAGATATCGAACATTGTTTGACTCTTCACCAATAGCATACTTCACACTGAGTATGAATGGGAATATTTTGCAAATTAATAAAGCAGTAGAACGGCTCCTTGGTTATAATGAAGATGATATTCTAAGGCGTAATCTTGCTACATTCATTTTTGGTGATAATAAAAACGAAATCGCTAGACAAGTTGTGTCTGAAGTCGCTCAAGGTAAGAGTCTTGAAGATTTTGAGATGCAATTCCATAAGAAGGATGGTCGTCCTATCTGGGCCAGTGTTCGAGCGAATCTAGTAGAATATATTGACAAATCCTCAACGATCGCATTCATGGCTACGAATATAGAAAGAAGAAAGAACGCAGAGCTACGTGAGCAAAGTGAGCGAAACCGTGCAAATCTCTATCTCGAAGTAATGACTCACGACCTAAATAATATCAACCAGAGTCTACTCTTCTCACTGGGGCTCGTTGAAACCCTAGATTCGGTTTCTGATAGAGTAAAATCAATGATGCAGCAATCAAGCTGGCAAATTAGGCGTTCCGGAAGAATGACTGCAAATATGCGTGCATTTCTACGATTACGAGATTTTCCTCCAACAGTTGAAGAAGTTGACTTGTATGATTATATTCAGATAGCAAAGTTTGCTGTTGAAGAAGATTTTCCATGGAAGAAGCTTTCACTTACCACGAATGTAAAGAAAGGTGAGTTCCTAGTAGCGGGACACGAATATCTCCATCATGTCTGCTTCAATATCCTTCACAATTCAATGACTTTCGATGAAAGAGAAGAAGTCGAAGTTGAAATTAATGCAGAAAAGGTAGATAATCTCAAGATGGTCCGATTGGAATTTCTTGACAAGGGTCCTGGTGTATCAGACTCAGCGAAGGAATTTATTTTTCGAAGAACTGGAAGTCCAGATGAACAGATTGTAGGACGCGGACTTGGCCTGACATTGGTGGATCAGATTGTACGAAGCCTCGGAGGTCGAATCAAGGTCGAAAATAGAGTTGCTGGCGACCACACTAAAGGCTCAAAATTTATCATCATGCTTCCTCAATGGGTTGAAACCACGGAGCTACCCTGTGGTAGAAATACATGCATAACTTTCTATAAATCAAATCACTGCGTTTTCTGTAACCCTGCATTTGATACTCTGGTAGCAGTCCTGAATGAGATTGGTGTACCTGTTTCAATAGTTGAATCGATAAATGTGGATGATCCTTCAGCAGAAATTAACAGGTCGAAATTACCTATGCTACCATCCATCAAGATTTGTGATATTGAGCTAACTGGATTCATTTCGGATGAGTCTATTCGAAGTGCTGTCTTGAATCTAGCATT
>CAZMBV010000017.1:22636-22776 GCA_964564335.1 uncultured archaeon | reverse complement strand
GGAGTACCATTGAATGTGAATTTGAATGGACTTGTATCAAATGTAGGGACGGAAACAATGGAGATCAATTCTGGGTCCTCAGGTACGAGCTGGGTAACTCTTGAAGACGGTTGGACCGGTTCAAATCTCAATGCTGAGGT
>CAZMBV010000017.1:18622-22626 GCA_964564335.1 uncultured archaeon | reverse complement strand
TTGATTCACTTACCATGGTTGCGGAAGATACACTGAAAAATGGGCATTTTGATGATACTCATAATGAGCGCTTCATTGTTACTGCATCAACAACAGAAAATGCTGCTTCTGTCCTATTACCCGATGGTTGGACCCTAGTAAAAGATGTACCAAATGATGATCCACATCCAGCATATGGAGTATATCGAATAAATAGCAATTCAGGTGGTTATGGATCAACATATGGTGTTCGGATGGTTTCAAGTTATGGTGATGCTTTTAACCACGTTGCAGGTGAAGAGATTTACCTAAGTCAGATGGTATTAATTCCGTGGAGAGAGGTATATTCGGTTACGATATCATTTAGGTACTATGTCGAATCCTCCTCGACTCTAGATGATCAGGTGTACCTCTTCACTAGAGTTGGAGGTGTCACCAGTCCGTTTCATATCTTCAAGTCCGGAGACCCAACTGACTCTTGGTTAACTGCTTCTACAACGATATCTGCATCCTCAATGTCGGATCTGGAAAGTTACGCAATGCTTTTTGATATTGGTCTTACCAAGGATTCTTCTGGCACTGATGGTACTAAAGCTGCAAGAGTTCGTATCGATGATATAGAGGCTGACTTCACAGTACGCCCATTCCCCGAACAGGTTGACTTGAAAGCTAATGGAACAATTGTCTGGGGATCAACTTCTGGTAGTGTCTATCCCTATGTCCCTGATGATGCCAATAGAGATTGTTATGACACTCCTAATTCAGGCGGACTTGATCTCGACGGATACAGTAATGATGGAGGTCTTGGTGTTGGAATGTATTCTACTGCATACGATATGGGCTCTGAATTCGATGCCGCATTTCAATTTCCTGTCGATATTCCGCAAGGTGCTATTATCACTTCCGCATATTTTGAAGCCGAAGCCGCTTTGGGCTCAGCATCTTTTATGCCAGGAATGCGGCTTTCTGTTGCCGACGAGAGTAATATGACTGCCTTCACAGCTGGTGGTGCTTCTTTAGAAAATCGATATAGCTGGTTACCAACTAGTATTGATTGGACTGTGAATTCGTGGGTTGTATCACCAACAACTCGATACAGGTCTCCTGAAATGGGACCTTTGGTACAGAAGGTAGTAAGCAATTCGAATTGGGTTTCAGGGAATTATCTTTGTGTTATGGCAGAATTGATGTATACATCCTCGTATCAGAATTGGAACGATTTGAAAGGATCATCAGGTTATGATGGAAATTCACTTGCTAGATTATTTATCGAATATGTTATCCCTGAGGATCAGGATACTGTCCTTTTCTTTAACTATCAGAAGGATATTACAATTGATCATACAAAGGTAGCAGCGACACTCAGTGATTTTCCAGTAATGATTGATTTGATTGACACAGATTTGAAAACAAAGGTACTCTCAGATGGTAATGATATTGCTTTCACAATTGGTGGACAACCAGTCGCTCATGAGATTGAACTTTTTGATCGAGATTATACTGGTTCAGAAGCTCGCCTTGTAGCTTGGGTTAATGTTCCGACTCTCTCAAGCACAACTGATACTGTACTTACAATGCACTACGGATGCGAAAATATACCTGAAAGTTATTCTGGCAATGTCTGGGGTGACTATGCAATTGTTCAACATCTAAACAATGACCCCACTGGGATTCAATATGATAGCACATCTAACAATCGTGATGGTACATCATACGGTACAATGGATTCAAGTGATCTTGTATCTGGTCAGATTGGCACTGCAATTAGCTTTGATGGTGTTAATGACGTCATTTCTGTGGGTCAAATTGATACAGATGATTGGACACAATTCACAATGAGTGTTTGGTTTTATCACGACATATCTGGTGATGAAAGAGTGTTCTCAAAATCCTCTACTACTGATCCACAGAATCATATAATTACATTGAGACTAGATGGTGGGGATATAGTAAATACTAGAATGAAAACTGACGGCATAGGAGGATCTGGAGCAGATGCCAAGAGCAATCTAACTGCTGCCACCGGAGCCTGGCATTATGTTTCTTGGTCGTGGAGTGCTTCAAGACAATCGATTATAGCATATCTGGACGGAGCTCCCGTTATTGATGATTATCTGGGTGGAACTTCAGTCTTTGATGATAGTTCAGTATTTGTAATTGGAAATAATGACCTGACCAATAATAGATTCTGGGATGGTCTAATAGATGAAGCTCGTTTGACAACTCAAGTTCGTTCAGAGGCATGGGTTGATACTGAATATACAAATCAGAATGATCCCTCCAACTTTTATTCAGTAGGTTCTGAATCTGTAGTTGCTGACACATGGTCAGATGCGGGTGATACTCAAGTTATTTTCACTACTAATTCACCCACGCCAATCACTCTAAAGACATACATTACTATGGACATAAGTGGTGAAGGTCAGACTCTTGATGAAAACCTAGATCCTGGAACAAGCTTTTTTATCGAGACCGGTAGCAGCATTGTTAATTGGACCGCGAAGGTATTGGTTTCTCCTCCAGCTGGTGCGACTTCATTCGGTTTCACTGTTGATTATCCCATGGCCGAATGGAAACCAACAACTGTTCTGAATCCTTTCAATAGTCCAAAAACGGATCCCCAAGACTGGTGGTATCAAGGTGGAACCCTTACAATCAATGCATCATCAATTGATTTTTGGGGGATCTGGACTATCAAATTCATAAGTTGGAATTTTGTCGAAGACTTGACGATGGGCCTTTCGGGAGGATCTCTGGGTACAACAGCGATCTATAACATTGGGGACTCGATGAAATTCCAAGCGACAACACCAACTGTTAATGGTGCAACAGTCGGTTTTGTTCTGACCAATCCCTCAGGTGCAGTTGTTTACACTGGTGCTAATACAACAGGAACAACTCCATCCCATAAATTCCCCTCATTTGAATATCGTAAAGACTTTACAATTAATCCTTCAGTTGTCTATGAGGATGTAACTAACTTCCCTATTGCTCTTGACTTTACTGATACTGATTTACATAATCCTGCTAAGGTTCGCTCAGATGGTTCTGATATCATGTTTGCAATGGGAAGCACAATACTTCCTCACGAGATTGAATACTTCAAACAAGATTATGATATTGTCAATGCACGACTCGTAGCTTGGGTTAGTGCAAACTTGTCTTCATCCTTGACAAATACGATTTCGATGTATTACGGAAGTCCAATTGTGGACCATCTCGAGGATCCCGATGGTGTCTGGAGTACAGATTATGATGCTGTTTGGCACCTTGGAGAAGATGTTGTGGATGAAGGCTCAGGTGGGATTCATTACGACTCAACATCTGGTCACTACAATGGAATACAGAATGGGAACGTTGAAACCTTAACATCAAAAGTTGGGTACGCACAAAGTTTTGATGGCAATGATTACATCTCCATTACAGATACTCTCACACCCCCTGATGATGTCATGATTACTGGCTGGTTTAGAATATCTGCCACTCATTCTGCGAGTTCAACAAATACTCAGGTACTAATGGAGAAATACATCGATATTGACCACGATATGGTCATTGCTCTTGTTGGTACGGATTATGGTCATAGCACTGTTCCTAATGGCTCCCTTGTTTTCAAAGTAGAGAGTGCACCAGATTCACCTGTGTACACATGGACAACAAGAACAACTTGGAATCCCGGATGGTACTATATCGGTTGTCTTGCTGATGAGAGTACTCCTGCCAACAATGAGATATTTGTTGGATACTCCACAGCAGGGTTCGATACCAATCCCGCCCAGTCAGGAAGTAGTTCTCAAGCTAACATGAGCTACGTAGAAGAGTGGCAGATTGGAGGCGGTGACTACGAAACAAGTGGTGTCCGACAAGCATTCTTCACAGGACAGATGGATGAATGGCGAGTAGCTTCAACACTCAAAAGTGAAGGCTGGCTTCAAACTGAATGGAGGAATCAGCAAAGCCCATCCACATTTGCACAGAAAGGTTCTGAACAAGCACGCGTTGGACCTGATCACACATTTACTCAG
>CAZMBV010000017.1:17193-18522 GCA_964564335.1 uncultured archaeon | reverse complement strand
TGATCTTGCAGATGCAAAAAGATGGCGAGTTGAGGTCGATTCAACTCATCCCTACTATAATGATGATAGTGAGTATTTCGATATTGATCTTTACCACAATTCAGAACTTGACTATTCAGATGTCACAACAACGCCTGTCAATAACGATTTCACAGCAACAGTAACTTTTACGGATTCTTATAGTGGCGCTCCCATCACTGATGCAATCATAACATTTGATGATGACTCTCCAGTACAATCGTACAACAATGAGGGTAGTGGTGTCTATAGTGTAACAATCGATTCAGCAGCACTAGCTCTTGGCAATCACGTGTATACTCTCAAGGCAACATCAGCTGATACCTATCTCAATACTGCAACTGTGACAATCACATTCAATCTACGTGCTCATTTCACCGCCATGATTGCCACTGGCAACTTCTTGACGCCAATTGGTTTTGGCACTGATGTAACAGTGATACTAATTGACCTTGATTCCGGAGGACCATTGAGTTATTCTGTTGTGACTTCATTCACATTTACATCAAGCTATGGAACTCAAGTCGAGCCTGCGACTTCCGGCCTCAATGCAGTACTGAATACTAGCGGATGGGCAGTTGGTATATACACTGTCAATCTCACTATGATAATGTCTGGCTCAGACTACGCAACTCCCAATCAGATTTCTTTCAGCGTAGAGATAAGAAAGCATTACACTGCACTATCAGTATCTGGCGTAGTAAATCAACCATATGGGAATGCAACTCCCCTGACCATCCATCTTTCAGATTTGGACATTGGAGCGCCACTCACGAGTTCTATAGTAACCAATTTTAATTTTGCATGGACTGGAGATGACTATGATCATACTGGCGGTGGAAGTTTGAGTTTCGATCTCGATACAAGCCTCTGGAGTGTCGGTGTTGAAACTGTAACCGTTACAACAACAATGAGTAGTGCCAATTACTTTGCACCTGCTGCTTATGACTTCGATATTACCATTAGAAGTATGACCACTGTGATGTATCTTGGACCATCTATTCTGAACATCAGTCTGGGTTCCGATTTCACAGTATACTTGCATCTCAATGTCAGTGAAGTTGGTCAGTACTTATCAGACCCAATCACTGGTCGTATTGCTGGAGAATTTTCAGTTCCTGGATACACCATTGCTATTGATACTTCGCAACAGACCAACGGTATCTATAAACTCACAATCAGTGAAACCTACTTCACCGGTGGCAACTATCAAATAACAGTCTATTTCTCATCTGTTGACCCAGAGTATGCAGACACATTCATAGTAATTCAATTCTCATACAGAGAAATTGATGCCTATCTATCATCACC
>CAZMBV010000017.1:0-17093 GCA_964564335.1 uncultured archaeon | reverse complement strand
TACGGTGCTAAAACATTACAGTTCCGGGTTGTGATACGTGCGGCATATACGTCGGCTCTTCCTTCTGTAGGCTCATTAGATATTCCACTAGGTAATTCTCTATTCTTCTACGTTGATTATACTGACATTGATAGGCTTCTTCCAATCGAAAACACTACTACGCCTTATACGCAAGTCATATCAACATGGGGTAATTTTTCAGTTATATACGAATCTGGCCCACAACGGTACAAGATTACCTTCATGACCTCTGATTCAGACACCATATCCCAAAATATCATCTACATGTTTACTTTCTCAAAAGGTGCGAATTATAAATCTGCAAGCTTTAACATATCTGTATCAATTCGCACTCATAATACTGATTTCAGAATTGTAAGCTCAATTGAGCCTACAACTACCATTGGAACATTCAATATCTCTGTCTATTACGGTGACCTGGATGGCGCAACAGGAATAAAGTCCCTCTTTGTCAATTTTTGGGTTGAAAACGTTTCAGGATCGGTGAGTTCAAGCTACGGTTATGATCTAATTCTTGGTGATGGGTACTACATAATTCAAGTACCTGCATCACAGTTTGGGTTGGGTTTGCAGACATTTACAATCTATGCAGATTGGACACCAGTGGTCGCGAAATTCCAAGACAAGTCACTCATTACTACTGCTAGTGTTGTTGGTCGAGTGTCTGCTCTTACATTGTTGATAGCTGCAGAACCAACGCCTTACCAAGAATCAATGAGTTATACGTTCTTCTTCAGTGACACTGGAATTGGTATTGACAATAATACTGGCCATGTATTCATCACTGTATCCTTCCAAGGTCAAACAGTAAATCCTTCCGACATAACAATTATTGATTGGTCCGCAACACAACCTGGCAACTATTCTGTGGAATTCAATACTGGTATATTCAGTAGAATTGGTCTGATATACATGGATATTGCTGTTGAATGGGCAAAGGGAATCTCTCCCTACTATTCTAATCGAACTGATACAATTTCGGTAAGAGTACTGCAGAGAGATACACTTCTCCAAGTTTCACCTCCCTCCCCCACAAGTTATGGCGAGGTTGCTGCATTCAATTTTACCTTTGATGATGTTACAAGTGAACCTGATGTTTCACTGAATGATGATATCAAACTATCAATAATGATGAACGTGGTCTTTACCTACTCTGAAACTGGAGGTATCTTTACTATCTATGTAAATACAAGTCAATTTGCTGGTACTGGACCTCAGACTCTACTTCTAAGTATTACCTGGGATGGAGCACCATTCTATGCTAACAAGACTGGACGCTCAGTATATCTAAGTGTCATCAATCGGGAAACCTTTGTAGAATACCTTACTCCAGCTCCCACGCAATACCTGGATGAAGTCATGTTCAACGTAACCTGGACTGATATCACTGGTGGTGCTAATGACCCGATTTCTGGTGCAACCTTGGTTCTCTATGATGGGGCCTCGCCAGTCGATATTGGAAAATACAGCTATTTTGAAATCGCATTTGGAATATATGAGATCACCCTCAATACAACCTACGTCGCGAATCCAGGGACTTATTCCCTCCGCGTTGCACTCTCAATTGGTGCAACCGGTGTCGCTGATGTTTCCATAACTCGTCAATTCAACGTTCGTGAACGAATAACGCTTCTATCCGCTGAACCTGTAGCAATGGTACCTTACAACTCATCGATTATCGTTGTTTTATACTATCAGGACTTGTATACGAGTGGAATCATTGCAAACGATTCTGCTGATGGCTATCCTACAACTCTTCAGATAATAGGTGGAGATGGAAGTGGGTGGATCTATAATGCATCGTGGCGACCTGGATTTGGTGATTATATTCTAACAATCGAAACGTATAATCAACCATACATGCTCTCTACAATTTATACTCTGAATCTGCGGATGAGTTATGCAACCCAGTCCCCATTCTATGCTACTGATGAACTTAGTATTCAGTTTGAATTGAGGAATAGAGAAACATCTCTTAGTTTAACTACGGAATCTGAAACCACTCCTTATGGAGATGATGCGGAATTCGTTGTATTCTTTGCTGATACAGATGCCGGTAGTCTTGGAGTCGCTAGCGCAACCATCACGATCCTCAACAACTCGATTCCTCTGGTTGAGAATACACACTATACTCTAACTGACATAAATGGTTTCTACACAATCACGATCCACAGTCAATACCTTGGTGGATTAGGTATTCACAATATAACGGTTCAAGCTAGTTGGACCGGAACACCCTATTATGCTCTAGCAACTAGAAACGTGAATATATTAGTCCGACAGAGAGAAACAAACGTTGAGATTACTGAAGCTCCCTCTCAAACTCGCTATCTCGATGATTTGACATTCACATTTGTTTATTCAGATTTAGACGCGGGGTCCGATATTAGCGCGATAAGTTCCTCAAACGTCCATCTATATTTCTTAGGATATACTGAGATTTTTGGATATTCCGTCAATCAGGTTGGAGCATCATTCGAAATTACAATAAATTCGACTATACTAAGTAGTGTTCCAGTAAGTGGTCTGTCTATAATCATTCAGGTTGATTGGAATGCTGCTGTCGCACCTTTCTATGCTGATGATGTAACTATTATGAAGGTCACAATTGTTGGAAGAACGTTCCTCGTAGAAATTGATCAGATTCCGCGAACGCCGAAAGATGATACCATGATCATATCAGTGATTGTCACAGATATGGATAATGATAATTCTGTGGATAATGCAATTATCCTCATCACCTGTCAGAATGAACCCCTCTTAGAAGGATCGAACTATGATAGTTACATTCTAGGTGGAGGTGTATATCGCTTTGATATCTATACTGACAAAATTCCTGGCACTGGAATCCTTATCTTTGACATCGAAGTTCAATGGGCACCACTTCTCGCACCATTCTATTCCAACCAGTCATCTATTACTGCCAACGGATTGGTGGATTATGTACGCACTTCAATGCAAACAAGTGCGCCGACTCCCTCTACAGTGCAAATCACGGATGACTTGTTCTTCCTCGTGACTTATCGCGATTTGGACCACAATCTTCCGATTAGTGGTGTAGCTGGAACAATGAATGTAGTCTATGATGGTAGTGCTGTCGTACCTAATAGTCTTTCAATAGTTGAAACTGGAACCCCTGGTGTTTACAATATTAGTTTTAATACTTCTGATCTTAGTAGTACTGGTATCTACACAATTGCGATTTCAAATCCATCATTCAAGTATGCTGCTATTACTGCAACTCCCCAGTTCACTGTGACTGTGATTAATACTGCATTGGTTCCTGTAGATACTTCATACCAAGTAGATTGGCAAGAATCGGCATATATCCAGGTTGATTTCATGGATAAATTACATGGCTACAATATATCCGGAGCTTCTATTGAGTGGTATCTTGGTGCAACCTTTGGTGGATTCGTAACTGAAACTGGTACTCTAGGTCGTTATCAAGCAACAATAGACACAAGCAATCCTCTCTTTGGAGCAGATACGTTCGTAATAACTATCTACGCAAGTGCGTCATCCTATCAAAATGCATTGACAACGATTACACTTGTAGTACTATCATTACCAAGCGATATTATCTTTATAGATCCAGCTAGCGGTGTTGAAGAAGTAAGTCGAGGCAATGCGGTTCCAATAAATATTCAGCTTTACGATCCTTCAAACAGTGTATTCATTGGTTATAGTTCTGATATCTCAGTCTATATCACCTTTGAATCGCTTCCTCCAATTCCTCTAGTCTGGAATGGTATACAATCAAGATGGGAAGGTGTACTACCTGGATCTGACACTATTCTAGATCCTGGTGCATATGATGTGCGAGTTACTGCTATCTTTGATAACTACCAGCCTGCAACTGAGCAATTTAAGATTTTGATACGACAGACTGAAACTTCACTCAGGGTTATTGGTGACACTGAAGTAGACGCTGTTTACTCTGAACTTGTCACGTTCAG
The DNA here is from genome assembly GCA_964564335.1 of uncultured archaeon. Lineage (GTDB taxonomy): Archaea > Asgardarchaeota > Thorarchaeia > Thorarchaeales > Thorarchaeaceae > SMTZ1-45. The sequence goes on along the minus strand of CAZMBV010000017.1, from coordinate 13,113 downwards.
CCTGAATCTTACTGAATTGGCATACAACACAATTATTGATAATGCAACAGTCTATTGGTATGAACAATCATTTGATCAGCTTAATCTCACTTTTACATTTGATGGTGTATCAGGTCTCTGGAATCTCACCTTTGACACAACTCAGGGTTACTATGGCACCTGGGGAATTACTTTCAGAGCATTCCCCAATGATCCAATACTTGCATCATCAACGTCAACATTGACTTTGACAATTAAGAAAATCGAAACAGAGGTTATTGCACCAGACACGATCGAACACTATGACTGGGGTTGGATTGGAAACATTTCTGTCTATTACAATAGCACATCATTTGATTTTGGAATCAACAATGCGACAGTCACCTATGACTATGGCGACCAAATTGGACTGCAAGCTTTTGACTTAGGTAATGGTACATATCTTATTGAAATCAACACTATAATTCTTAACTCAGATGCAAAGCAGCGAATCACCGTATTCTTTAGCAAACAAAACTATGAGGAACGTACTCGAGGAATTGATATCATTGTTGATTTACGTCCAACAGTTTTGGAAGTAATTTCTGAGGAATATAACCAAATTGGCGGCGATGCTACACAACTGCAAATTCCAATGGGTGACTCATTCTATGTGACCTTCTTCTACAATGATACCAGTATAATTGGAGGTCTTTCTGGAGGATTATCAGGAGCAACAATTGCATCTAATACTCTATTTGCAGGGACAGGATTTGGCGGACAGAGAAACTACACTTTAATTGACCTAGGTGGAGGACACTATCAATTCTTCTTTGATACATACGACTCAGAACTTTACACGTATTTCAACGGAACTCCGCAACCTGGACAAAGATACTTCTTTACAGTTAGTCTTGAGTTTGATAATCGTATTTCGCAGGAAGTTGAGGTTGTCATCAATGTCATCGAAATTCCTACCGAGTATATCATTGAACTTGACACTGATCTTGATTTGATTCATGGTGATATTATTAATTTCCGAATCTATGTAAATGACACTTGGCACAATACACCAGTAGTTGGAGCTACTGTAAACGCAGACTCTGATCCTGCTATCTTAATCAACGAGAAGAGCAGTCTTGGTGATGGATGGTATCTTGTTCGATTCACTGCCGATGCTGTTGATGGAAGTGGATTTATTGATATCCTGATTTCACTTGAGTACCATGAAGACATAATCCTAAGAATATTTGCGTACTCAGCACCTAATGATTTTGATAGAATGATCTCTCAGGTGACGTATGTGGGTCTTCCAATCAGTTTTGTTATCATTATGCTGTTAGGGCTCTATGTAAGAGTTTGGAGTGTACCTAAACGAATACGTCAAATAAACGGGCAAGTAAAGGCTCTGCGAAAAGGAAAGATGCCAAAACCAATCCCAGATGTGAAGAGTCGGTCTCAGCTTATTGCGGACTTGTTCAATGATACATACGCAAAGATGAATATCACACGAACTGCCACCCAAATGCCTGAGGACTCTATACCAATAGATGTACCTGAAATGGGTGAATTGCTCATTCAACTTGCAATCTTAACTAATCTTGATGCGGGTGAACTAGAGGATTTCAAATCTGACATATCTAAGATGAAAATTAGCGAACAGGCTGCCTTTGTAAAAGAGGTCATTAATCAAGAAGCAATTCGTGCTGGACGCCGCGATGGTAAGACCGTTGAGGAAGTCATCGAGGATGTTGAAAGACAAGCTCGCCAACGGCTGGCTGGTGAAACCGGGGAGTATGTAGAAGTCCCTGAAATTGCCAAAACACCAAAGATCGAAACTGTATTCATAGATACAGAAGAACCCGTCGTAACTGAAGAAAGTACACCTGAGCCAACCGAAGAGACCTTTGAGGAGCCACCTGAGTCAAAATCAGAGAAGATGAGTACTCACGAGATTGAAGAGATTCGAAAGGAACTTGAAAAGAAGGGAGTACTGCCTCACGAGATTGAAACCATTATCGAACAGGCTCGCGAACTTCCACGTGAACTCGTTGAAGAACTGGTAAAGAGTCTCGAAAAAGATATGAAGTAGTGAGTAAAACTCGCTACTTCCTTTCTTCACGCTATTGTCGAAAAAAAGACCGACTGGACTTAAGATTGAAGTCGTCTAAACACCATCAATTGATATATAGAGGACAATATCAAGAAGTGCCCTAACAGCACAGAGTCATTTTGCTATAAGATGAAATTGTGCTGATTGTCGGTGGTGTGTCGCATATGAGGAGAAGCAGAGTTCTTACCTTAGCCCTTGTTACCTTATTCGTTCTATCATTAGCGGGTCCGTATGATTTGGATACAACAACTGACGATTCACTTACAGCTCCTGGTAGATCTGAGGTAGGTCTCCTCTCAGAGGGTGAAACTACCTACACAGGTGTAGGAGCTGCATTAGATGTGTCATTTTCTGGCACGTTTGCTAATTCATCATCCTGGACTGATACAAGCAGCACTCTATCGAATCTCCTGACACCTGGAGTTTCGTATTCAGCTGACAATGCCACCTCAGTAACATGGACCGCCAATGTTCTGGTTTCTCCACCTGCTGATATTAGCACACTGAGTTTCTCTGTGACTTATCCTGTGACTGATTGGAAAATAGTATCTGTATCTGACCCTGTTGGAGTAGCACGATCTTACCCCGATGAATGGTCTGTTGATTATGATGAAGTCATTGTGACAGCTGCTGCTGTCGATATCTATGGAATTTGGAAGCTTACTTTTACTGCAGCTAACCATTTGCTTGACCTTGAGATGGGTCCTTCTGGTGGACCCTATACTTCTACTACGACAACCTTTGACACTGGAGATACCGCACGATTTGGAGTCACAAGTTCGTGGATTACTGGAGCCAGTGCAGAGTTTGACCTTATAGATCCTACAGGGTCTGTCTGGTATTCATCTTCAGATACTACAAGCGGTTCTATCACCCACGCATTACCTTCTTTCAGATATCACAAAGATATCACAATACACAATGCCTACGTGACTGGAGACCTCACAGACTTTCCAGTTTTAGTAGATATTATTGATACTGATTTGCACACAGATGTTCAAGCTGATGGCGACGATATTGTGTTCTACTCCAATGGTGTTATCCTGTCTCACGAGATTGAGTTATTCGATCAGAATTATAGTGGAACCGAAGCTCATCTAGTCGCATGGGTCAAGGCTAATCTGTCAAACACAGTTGGTACGACTATCTCAATGTACTATGGAAATCCAGAAATTGGTCCCCAGTCTCGACCCGAGGATGTCTGGACTTCAAACTATGCTGCCGTCTGGCATCTCGGTGAAGCTGCGACTGATGGAGAAACATCAACTGAGCATCTTGATTCAACCGGGAATGGATACTATGGCAACCAAGATGGAAATAACGACATAACTGGTATCTTTGGTGTCGGTCAGAACTTCGATGGGGCCGATGATATTGTTGTATCAAGTGCACGTGGTCTTGAGCCATCTGGTTCTGTTACGCTATCAGGCTGGTTCAAACTTGATTCTGATCACAATCAAAATACAGGTGTTACACAGGTTCTACTAACAAAAGCAATTGATGGCGATACAGATATGCATGTCTTGCTGGCTGGAAGTGATTACTCCTACTCGATTGTCCCACGAGGGGCTTTGGTCTTCAAGATGGAGAACAGTGGCTTGGGTCAGAAATATGTGTGGTCAACAAGGCGATCATGGACAGCAGATACATGGTACTTCTTTACGTGTACAATGGATGCTAGTACACCTGAATTTGATAAAATTTACATAAACGGACAAGATAGAACAAATAGCACAACATTAGGCTCCCTAGCAACAGCAAGCTTAGCATTTCAAGCTGATTGGGTTATTGGAGGGGGATTTGTTGATCAAATGTTACCTCCTGAAGGTTATTTTGATGGAGTTATTGATGAAGTGCGAGTATCTACTAGTATCAAACCGCTTGCTTGGATACAGACTGAATGGAATATGTACTCACTCTCATCGAGCTTCCGTACACTAGATACCGAAACTGCTCAAGACTCTCCTGATATGTATATCCAATACACTATTGCTGTTACTGATCCAGCTGGACTTTGGACAATATCTGCACATTACAATGATTCAGGAAGTTCAGTCAGTCACAGAGTTGGCGAATATTCACGAAACTTCATCGTAAGAAGAGATTCAACATTAGCAATTGATTCTCCAAGTGATGCTGCGGATGGACTGGAAGCAATGACAGTTGGAGACCTGCTCTACCTTGTTGTTGATTTATCTGATACAAACAATGCAAATCCTGTAATTGGTGCAACCGTTTCGATGAATTGGACAACGCCATCTACCATATATTTCGAAGACCTTGGAGATGGGCGTTACTCAGTTGCACGCAACACATCTGAATTAATTGATAATAAACGTTGGAATTTGAACATAAGTTCGACTCACCCCTTCTACTTCGATGCAACCGATAACTTTGACCTAGATTTATTCCATCCAACTCAACTTAGCTATGAGTGGGTAACAACCACCCCGGTCGGCTTCATCGTTAATGCAACTCTTGTCTATCGAGATACCTGGGATGGTACCCTCATCTCAGGAGCTACCATTACATTGAGTGATGGCTCTTCACCGTTTTCAGTGACTCCATGGACTGCAGGTAGATACAACGTTAGTATCAATACAGCCGCATTACCCAAGGGTGCTTACTCAGAACTATTCAACGCAAGTAAGTCTATTGATTTGTATGAGATGGCTAGTAGTAACGTTACTTATGTAATACGCGCTCACTATACAGCTGCATCAGTTTCTGGAAATCTAGAGACTCCATATGGTGAGGATACAACGGTCAATATTGTACTTGTGGACTTAGATACTGGACTACCATTAGATGCCACATTTGTTGATTCATTGTCATTTATATCAAGCTATGGTACTCAACCGGAACCAAGTGTATCCAATCTGATTGGCATCACACTCGACACAAATACATGGAATGTTGGAATCACATCCGTCAGCCTATCAGTTGTCATGTCCGATGCAGATTACTATGCTCCTGATGTATACACCTTTGATGTTAAAATTAGAAATCATCTTACAGCAGTAAATGTCATAGGCGATTTGACGACTGCATATGGAGCAAATACCAGTATCACAGTTTCACTCACGGACTTGGATGGTGGTACAATTGTCATTGGAAGTGTCACTTCATTTACTTTCACATCAAGTCAGCCAGTCCAGGTCTTCACTTCTCCATCAAGCTTCTCATTTGATTTGGATACAGACAACTGGCCTGTCTCGACCATTATTGTGACCCTTTCTGTCAGCCTGTCTGGAAATTATGATGATCCAGCGAACTACGTGTTCTCCATCACAATCAGGAGTCTCCACACGATTCTCTACACTGCTCCCACCAATCTTCTCTTCGCTCAGGGTTCCGATTTCTCCGTGGATCTGCATTTCAATGTCAGTGAGTCAGGTCAATATTATAGAGACCCAATTGATGGTGAAGCCGGGCAATTCGTTGTTTCCAGTAGTCTTACACTGAGTGGAACCACAATAACTCCTCTTGGAAATGGGATGTACCGAGTAATTATTCCATGGAGTAACTTCGATGGACAAGGCACCAATTTCACGATTGATATCGATGTCACTCCCAGTAGCAGTTTGTATACTGCTGCTAGTCTTATAGTGTCATTCGGATATCGACCAATAGTCAGCGACCTTACGGCGAATCTCTATACTGTCTCTACTCCGTATCTAATGGATGTAACCATTCATCTGTACTTCACTGACCGTGATAGCGGGACGGGGATCACAACAGCTACCATCACTGCAAACAACACCATAAATTCACAATCTCACATAACTAATGGCGATTATCAGGTAGAGATTGAAGTATCCTCGCTTGGAATCGGCTCTCATGCTGTTAATCTTACAGCAAGTGCAGCCGGCTATGATTCCAAATGGGTGATTGTTACAATTATCGTTACACAGATTCATACTGACCTCAATCCTGAAACAATACGACTTGAGATTCCTTCAGGAAATACTGTAGTCTTCATAATTGACTGGACTGATTTGGATAATAATTTACCAATTGATGCGACCGGTACGGTCTATGCTGATAATTGGAATGGTACTGCCCCAATAATTGCATGGACAGGAACTCACTATCAAGTCACCTTTGAAACAACAACTTCTGATAGCCTGGGGACATACCTGCTCTGGTTCAACTTCACGAAAGGTACCAACTATCAACCAGGTTATTGTGAGATTCAAGTTGAGATCAGAAGTCATGATACTATTCTAACGGTGGAGAGTCCACCTCCAACTGCAATCAACGCACTGATCAACATCACTGTATACTACTATGATTTTGATAACAAGATTGGAATTGATGATTTTGCTAATGTCCACCAGTATGTCTATGAAGGGGCATCTTCGATATCCTCAAACCTGTTGAATGATGGAGCTGGATACTATATTGTACAAATAGACGCTGGCACTCTCGGTAGTGTAGGTGTGTACAACTTCACTGTTTTCCTCAATTGGACTGGGGCCATACAACAGTACGAGAACAAGTTCGTCTATGTATCTGTCAGTGTTGTAGGAGCTGTGTCTCAGTTGACCCTGACAGAAGCTGCAGATCCTACGGCATATTCAGAATCTATGATCTATCAATTCGTCTATAATGAGCGGGATTCTGGACTTGGAATTACTAATACCTCTAACCCCTACGGTAATGGCCATGTACACATCTATATCAGCTTCGATGTAAGTTTTGATTCTGCGAAACTGACAATTACTGAAGTAAATGCTTCTACTAGCCCTGGTTTCTATCAGATTGAAATTAATACGACCGGATTTGGACAGATTGGGCAATTCTTGATGTCCATCACAATTGATTGGGATGATGTTGCCCCATACTATACTACTCGAGTTGACTCTGTTTCAGTTGTTGTGCTTGCAAGAGATACGCTACTTCTCATTAATCCACCGTCACCTGAGAGTTACGGTGAGATTGCAACCTTCTCATTTAGCTGGGAAGATACTGGTACAAGCACCAATATTCTAGACTCAAGCGAACTTGATGTAGCTATGAACATTACGTTCAATATGGTTCATAATTCGGGTGTATTCACGATCACCTTCAACGCCGATCAGTTTGGAGATGTTGGAACGTTTGTTATGACTCTCAATGTGACGTGGGCGGGACAACCATTCTATAGTAATCGTACAAATCGTCTGATTTCTATCACTGTGCTAAATCGACAGACTGTTTTAGATTATCCCACACCTGATCCAACATTCTATGGTGATAATGTTACAATAACAATCACGTGGACTGATGTCACAAATGGTGGTGTTCCTGATGGAATTCTCGGTGCGACGGTAGTTGTAACTGATAATAATGGGATCATTCCATCAAATGAGTACGATATCAACCCTCTCGCTGGTGGAGTGTACGAAATCGAGTTTGATACATCTCGATTTGCTACGACTGGTGGGTGGAATATCACAATTTACATGAGTTCATCTAGTACTGGTATTGAAGACAAAGCAAGATCACGAAACTTGGATATTCGTGAACGAAGAACAATCCTATCATACGAAGCAGTTGGCAAAGTTGCGTATGGTGACCCAATTGAATTCTCTCTCTACTTTGATGATTTATACACTGCTACATCTATCGGAAATGGTACTGGCGCTGTCACACTTGAAATTCTTACTCCCGGTACGTGGATGTTTACAAGTACTTGGAGTGCTGTCGATGAATGGTATGATATTGTAATCACATCCTATCCTTCATATTCAATAAGCACACCATTTAATGTCACATTCAGAATGACCTACGACAATATTGCGCCATTCTATCAATCAGATGACCTTACAGGTTTCTTTGAGCTACGAGCACGTCTCTCACTGCTATCTCTTGAAGTCGCACCTAATCCCACCGCATATCTTGATGACGCAGTATTCCTTATTCAATTCCTAGATGTGGATGCGGATACTGGAATAAGTGCTGATTACATATGGGTATACTTTGGTATGACCCAACTGACTCTTGGTCCTGAATACACCTACACCCCTCTCGGTGGTGGGTTCTACGATATCTCTGTCAATTCAACAGTGTTCGGTGGAACTGGATTGTACGGTATTTCAGTTTATGCATTCTGGATATCTGGAGCTCCTTATCACAACAATGCCTCTGCTGCTGTCAACATTCGTGTGACTACTCGTGCTACGATTGTGGATATCACAATTCCCCCGTTTCAAACACCTTTCCTGAATGATGTTTCCTTCACTTTCGAGTACACTGATTTGCTTCGCGGTAGTGCAATTACATCAATTCTTACTACGGACATCTCATTGTACAAGAATGAAACTCTCGTTAATCCGGGAGATTATAGTCTAACACCATCTGGAAATGGATTCGTATTAACGGTTGATTCTGAAATTCTTGGTTCTGGTTTAGGTCGATATAATCTTACTATCGTTATCGATTGGAATGAGCTCACGAGTCCATACTACGTTGACGCTCAAACGACTACTTGGGCAACGGTGACGACCAGAACCCTCAGCTTTGCACTTGATCCATTGGATGAAACTCCGTATGGGCACTTCTTGAATATTACTTTCTCTCTTAGTGATTTAGCATCAGGTACGCCTGTCGATGGTGCAAGCATCACATTCTCAGCTCAGGCAATTAGCTTGACTTTGGGAGTTGACTATTTCATTACTCCCCTAACTGGTGGTGACTACTTAATTGAGATTAACACGACTCCATTTGCAACTCCTGGTGATTTCATCTTTGATCTGACTATCGGGTGGAATCCAAGTACTTCTCCCTACTACAAATCAATGAAGACCATTGTCTTGACTGGCGTAATCAGTGACATTGAAACTGAACTGACAGCTATGAAGTATGAAGTAATTACTAACTGGGGCAGTCCTGCTGATTTTGCAGTCTTTTATCGAGATCTGATATGGTCTAATGCAATCTCTAACGCAACCGTACAATGGGAATCAAGCGTCTTTGGAATTGGCATATTTAATGAATTCCCATATCTATCTGGGAATTATACCGGAGGAATAGCAGATACATCATTACATGATGCTGGTACATATATCATTTCTATCAGAGCAAGTAAAGATAATTACGAAATAGCAAGGGTCTACATCACTCTTATTGTACAACCTCTAGAAAGCGAAATTGTGGCGATTGATCCTGACCTCCCCGTATATCTAATCAATAGAGGTGCGGCATTAGATATAACGATTCTAATTAGAGACAGTTCTCTAAATCCAATCCCTGATACATACGTTATTGGTGGGACGGTTCAAGCCTATGTCAGCGGAGGCGGAACCTACTATTTCACGTATAATGGCACTCCCGGTTATTACACCTGTAGCTTGCCAGAAAACGAAGAAGCGGCGACCAAACGAGTACCTGGAACATATTCAATCATTATTGCAGCAAGCATGAAGAACTATGAACCTGCAGCATTTTCATTCTCAATATATGTACTTCAGACTAAAACTGCGGTAACCTTAACCGGAGATACAACTATCGATATGAGTAGAACGTATACTGAAAATGTAACAGTGTATGTTCAACTAATCCTTCCGGACACACCTCTTGAGGATCCATTCTGGAATGCAACTGTATCTTGGAGTGTTGTTGATACTACCATTAGTGGGAACTTTACTAATCATGGAAATGGGACTTACTCTGCAATTATCTATACTACAGATATTGGATTTGGTATCTGGAATATCATCTTCAAAGCAACGCCTTATGCAAATGCTTCTCTCTATGCATCATCTCAGACCACAATCTCATTTGCAATTACTCGTATTCAGACAAGTTCTATTCTCCCCAAAATCAGAGAGTACGTTTGGGGTTGGGCTGGGAATCTTCAATTCACCTACTGGGATGAGACCTTTGGCAAGGGAATCCCTGGTGCCAATGTGTCTATAGAAATCCCCGGATTGGAGAATATCGTCCTTGATGTCGGCAATGGAACCTATCTCGTATTCTTCAACACAACTTTACTCCGTGCAAGTAACCTTTACATTCCTCTTCCCATATCGTTTAGCAAGCTCAATTATGCACCTTCAAGTGCAACCATCAATATCAGGGTTATGGCGGTCCCAACGGATATCTTTGTGAATAGCGTTGAGTACACTCCAGCATATGCAGGTGAAATAGTCGAATTTGATGATCTTGATAATATTGTGAATCTGGAGATTCCGTATGGTGATTCGATGACAATTACCTTCTTCTACAATGATACTGATGATTCTGAAGGTTTTGTAGGTGGTCTACCCGGAGCTATTGCGACTCTCAACAGTTATCTACGAGGCCCAACATTTGATGGTTATCTTAACGTGTCACTAGTTGATTTAGGTAACGGCTTGTATCAGGTTACATTCAACACGCTTCTTCCAGGAATGAATGGTCGCGTGGATACAGAAATCTATCGGCTCAACATTGAATTAAGCTTGGAAAATAGAAGTATATCTGAAATCCTATTTAGAATCAAAATAATCAATGTCACTACGCTTCTTACAGTTATTAATGATCTCGGATCATGGAATCTTGTTAATGGAGAATCTCTCACAATTGAACATCTTTACAAGCATAATAGGCATGACACAGGTATTGCAGGAGTTCGCTTCACAGCTAATGCAAGTAGAGGTGCTCCCTTCACAGCTACGGCTTCGGCAGGTCCGATTCCCGGCCAATATTTTGTGACAATAACTGCAAGCGGCATCAAGTTAACTCCTGGCTCTGGAACTGTCACTATTACTATTGGCGATGGCGTCTACGCATTGGGTGAACACACACTTGTTATTGATGTTACTCAGAATGGATCTGATATCTTGATTGCAAATTCAATTGTGTACGGTTTGCCGATTGGATTAATTCTCCTATTACTTGGTTTTGCATACGTAAGAGTTTGGAATGTACCAAAGCGGCTCCGTCAAATCAATGCTCAAATCAAAGCAATCCGGAAAGGTAAGATACCCAAACCAATACTGGAAGCTAAGAGTCGTTCTGCCTTGGTTGCTGACTTGTTCAACGATACCTTTGCAAAGCTGGAAATCACCAGAACCCCTGACCAGATGCCAGAAGAATCAGTTCCCGTCGAAGTTCCAGAGCTCGGTGAGCTACTCATTCAACTAGCTATCCTCACAAACCTCAATCAGCAAGAACTTGATGACTTTAAAGCTGACATCGCAAAAATGAAGATGAGCGAACAGGCTGCCTTTGTGAAAGAAGTCATCGTTCAGGAGGCTATTCGTGCCGCTAGAAGAGAGAACAAGACCGTTGAAGAAATTCTTGAAGAAGTCGGTGCTCAGGCCTCTAAACGCCTCGCTGGCGAGGGCGAGAGCGAGGGTCCAGAGGTTGTAGATGGTATTAAACCTGAAGTGGTCGATACTGAGGTTGATACTGTCATTCTCCCTGATCGAGAAATAAAAATCAAAGATGCAAAGGCTTCAACATTCGAGGATGACAGTGAACCTACAGATTCACAGGCCCCAGTGGACCGTGGTGACAAACTTAGTCAGTACGAGATTGAAGAGCTCAAGAAAGACTTGGAGGCTAAAGGAGTTCCACTCAATGAGATTGATGGGATAGTGAAACAAGCCCAGGAACTACCACGTGATCTTGTAGAAGAACTCATCAAAAGTCTTGGCAGAAAGCGAGGAACCTAATAGCTACTCTTCCTCGCGCTCCTCTCCTCCTAGAAAGTAAGAAAGAGGGAGTGTTCCGCCCGTAGTTGTCGGAATTGCCTTTGTGACACTTCGCACTGGATATTGGGGATGTTTTGCAAGGATATATCTCACATAAGATTTGGATTCCTCTACACGAATGTGGACTTGACTATTACTGGCAAGAGACCTACCTCCTGCGGGAACATTCTTGCTCTTTGGAGAGGTTGATGTGGACTCTAATGTGAAGAGGTTTCTCTGGAGTGTGAACATCATAATCTTAGATGCCATATGGGATATCTGTTGTAACCCCTCTCCGGTCAAACCCTCCTCTATGTAGAGGTTTGGAAGTCCTGTCACAAGCAAAACTCTTGCCGGAACTCTGGAAAAGAAACTGTCCATCTGATTCATTATGATATCGTAAGTTTGTGAAGAGTTGAATGCTCGAGTGATATAGATTCGATCCATCACTTCTTCTGGTTCAAGTTCAAGCTCGTATGCAATTTCAGTAATCCTTTCAATCTTTATCATATTCGCACTATCAATGAGAATAACTGGAGCACCTGTCCCACCTCTCTCATTAGACATCTGAGATATTACTGCGAATCTTAGGAAGTCGTTGTGGAAACCTCGGTCACCATAGACTAGATGCGTAAGACCTGCTTCTATTCCCCCTTCTAGGAGGTTATCGAGTGCATTCACACCACTGGATATCTTCACACGTTCTACCTGGTCTGCTGTGAAGAATCCTGGTCGGATTGTTTCTCTCATTTCACTGATTTATCGGCATGGGAATATAATAAGACCACACAGAATGCATTAGGAAACTGGCTCCGCTTTCAGACAATTGTTTTAAGGCTCCTGAGTATGTATGAGTATTGTCGGGAGGACAAAAAAGTGGATGCAAGGAAAATTCGAGTTTGCCCACGCTGTGGTTCGTCAAGAATTCAGGAAACAAAGACCTCAGTAAATGGGTGGTTAGTCCCCACGACCTACTACTGTGAAGAAGATGGTTGTGGTTACTCTGGTTCTGTTTATGTTGAGATTGATATCGAAGAAGCAGAAGCCATCAAACGGATGATGAATGGCGAAGCTGAAGCATGACATCATACATATTTCTGTGTAAAACTCAATAAAGGGCAAATGTCTTAAGGTGCGAGATAACACGGGTTTGTAGGTGACTTATATGGTAACACACGAGGGTTTTGAATTCCCGGATGATTTATACTATAATGAAGATTTGATTTGGCTGAAGAAAGAGAACGACAAAGTTCGTATCGGCATGGCTTCCTTTGGAGTTGATCTTGCTGGTAAGATAAAGTTTGTTCGACTTCGACCAGCTGGTAAAGCAATCGCTGCAGGACGCAGCATTGGAACAATGGAATCCGGTAAGTGGACTGG
>CAZMBV010000016.1:0-22940 GCA_964564335.1 uncultured archaeon | reverse complement strand
TCTATTGTGCCAGTATCTCATTTATTACCTAATTAGCTGATAACCAGACTTGAATTAAGAATTAGAATACGGGGGCAAAATAATAATGGCAAAAAGCCCAAAACAAAGAAACACGCTAAAGAACAGAGTTCGTAAGTTATTGAAGGATAACGAGATTTGTATGCGTGCTTTTAACGAAATTGAGAAAGATATTGAAGTGCAGACTTTACTAGAGGATAGCAATAGAATGGCAATAGACCGAATGGGATATTCAGATCACGGTCATACGCATTCACTTATTGTCACTCTAAATGGAATGAAATTGCTCAAAGAATTAAGCAATGGAGTTGCTCCAACAATTGTCCAAGAAGGAACCGGTGACATGAATGATGCTGCATTAATTGTAATGCTAGGTTGCTACCTTCATGATATTGGAATGGTTGTAGGGAGAACAAATCATGATGAATTCTCTGTAGTAATAGCAATTCCTATACTTGATAGAATTTTAGGAAAAGTGTATCCGAAAGATCGTAAAAAACAGGTACATATTCGTAATCATATCATTCATGCAATCTACTGTCACGATGTAGTAGCACCACCGCTTACTATAGAAGGCGGAATTGTTGGCATTGCAGATGCTTTAGACATGACAAAGGGAAGAGCAAGAATTCCATTCGAGGCTGGAAGTATCAATATCCATAGTGCAAGTGCTTTAGCTATACAAGATGTGAAGATTCGCAAGGGAGAGTCTAAAACTGTCCGAATTGAAGTAATGATGACAAATGTTTCAGGTATCTTTCAAATACAGGAACTTCTCGAAAAGAAGATTCGAAATGCAAAGGGATTGATTGACCACATCGAATTGTATGCGATAATGTTACCACAAGAAGATGTAATTCTCAAAGAAGAGTTGAGAGTCCTCTAAGTGTATTTCTTCTTGTCAATATCAGATATATTAACTTCCGAGTTCGCACAAATCAGCTAGTATATATGCACGGTATCGAACACTGCGGCAGTTACATTGTGTGATAGAGGTCTACGTTCATGAAACTGGATGATGTTGACTCCGAGATTATTTCAATGCTTCAAGAGGATGGTAGGCGCTCCTTCAGTGACATTGCACAGGTTGTTGGAAGAACAGAAGTCACAATACGTCGTCGAGTTAAACGATTAATGGATGAAGGGTACATCACACGATTTACAGTAGTATTAGACCCGATGAAGATTGGCAAGAGCATCCGCGCGATAATCCGTGTAAAGACAGTAATGAAACATGCAACGTCCATTTCCAAGAAACTTAGAAAATTCAAAGAAGTCAATGAAGCTTATTTTCTAGATGGAGCATGTGGACTCATCATGATGGTCACTGTGGATGATCTAACGGAACTCTATCAATTCCTCGAAAAACGCCTTGGTACAATTGAAGGTCTTGGGGATGCTGAAACCTGTATTGTACTTGAAGAAGTCAAATCAGTCTTTTCAGACATTGGTGTTTGATAATGCAATATGAACTGCATTTGTTTAAACAGGATTTTACTCGATTACTACAACACGCAGAAACTTGTCTTCCTGATGAAGCTGTAGCACTACTCTTTGGAGTAATCTCAGAAAAAACTGTGCGTGTTAATCGTGTTAAATTACTGGAAAATGAATCGAAGACCAGTCGGACCGCTTTCTCTATAAATCCTGAAAGCGAATATCAGTTGTTAATCGAAGCAGAGGACCGAGGCGAGTCGTTAGTTGGTATCTATCATTCTCATCCCGCACCACCTGAACCCTCTAAAACAGATTTAGGTAACATGCGCCTGAATCCAGTTGTATGGCTTATTGCTTCAAAACTAACTGGAGATTGGATTACTAAAGCATACATTCTAGAACATGAAAATGCAGATGAGATTCCAATAAAATATCGAAATTCTATCGATTCAGACCTTTGATAGTTCCAGAAGTCTTCTTTGGTTCAAATGAAACAGCAGTTCCGTTAATTTCACCAATAACAACCGCAGCTGCTATTACTTGTTGTAAAGAGGGCAGAGTGCATTGAAGTATTCCTTCTCCTGTTGACTCATTATAATCGATTATGTACAGTTTAGAGTCTGCAGCCTGTATCTCACCGTATAATGAAAGCAGGCTTTTCCAGATTGCCAAACTTAATTGTTTATCTTCTATTACGGGTCTATCTCGATGAAGCTTGAAAAGTAAGTATCTCCTTCTTACTTTCTTCATTTCTCCTCCCCCTTTTGAAGAACCTCTACTCCATTACTTACAAAGCCAGGTTGTAACTTTTTCATGTTTCTTTCAATGATTGACCAGGGTAAACTACCTATTGCACTATCTGCATAGGCTCTGTCCATTCCCAGAAGTATCCCAATGTGTGCCATTGCAACTGATGATCGCAGTCCCATTGGATGAATTGCTCCACTTGTTAGAACCACACCCATTCCTGCATCCATTGCGGTACTTACAGATTCGCGATAAGATTTCAGAATTTTTGACCGAGTTAGACCGGATGATTTGAGAAGTGGTGCAATCTGGATTTCTAAGTATGTGTTTCCCGCCGCAGCTAATCGAGATGTAGTATCTCGTAGTCGATTGTCCAGTGTTGAATCAACAGTCAGAAGATCCACACGCTTATCCTCTGCAGCCCAGTTAATTACATCTATAGATCTAAGCGGTACAGAAACAATCATCGCTTTTCTTCTAATCTTATCGATTTGAGACCTAACTGAATTGATACTCTTCCCATGAAGGATAATCCGGTTACACACTTGGAGATTTTCTGTGATTGTCTTGAGTGGTTCAGAGTGTAATCCAATTATTGCAAATCCGATTAGTCCTAGCTTACTGGCCATATCACTAAATGCATCAATCTCAGTGGCATCTGTTGCTAGAACCCCTAAATCAAACGACACACTCATTCCTCCGCATCTTGAAGACGTTTTTCAATTAGTAAAATTGCATCCTTCTTATTACAACGTGGATTATCTCTGAAGTAAATCTTGGTTCTTATGACATCTGCATTATCAGACAATCTTATCTTCCCAAGAAACGCTCCTTGCTTATCAATCCTAAGAAAAAAGACACAATTACTACTCAAACGTAAATCAAGTGTGCGTTTTATTGCACGAAGGTCCTTCTTTTCCATTTTTTTGAGCACAGAGTCAAACGAAATTTCACATTCATCTCTATTATCTAATAATCCGGATATAATTGAAATTGAGTCCCCAGACTGCCCTTCAGCTCTCTCCTCTGAGATAGATACATTCTTTCTGACATGTTCTGGGAAGATACTACGTATTGCAGTAGATACTCTTTCAGAAATCTCGGTAGCTCGTGCATATGCACGAGCTTCGATTTTAGATATGAACGGCATAGCCGCTCCCTCGAGCTTAGAAATGTCCGCTATTTTGCGACATTACCCTTTGCTCCAAGGGAAGGTCTGACTTTTTCAGCACCTCGCCCCTTCTTCCTGAGACCGCGACTTCTTTTACCAGCAGAAGTAAGACCTCTGTTGTCCCTACCCTTCTGGGTTGGGTCACATATCCAATTGATGTTAGGATCATTGACAATTGCTGGATGACTGGGATCAACAAGTATTACCTCATGCCAGACCCACTTGTGGTCATCTCCGACCCAATATGAGTTCAAGACTCGCATATTCGGGTATTTTCGGCCTACACGTTCTTCAGCAATCCAACGTCGTGATTTTTGAGGCGTGTATTTTGTTACACCCATGCTTCTCGGCTTCCGACCCTTTGTAGGTCTTGGTTTTTCACGTGGGCCACGACCTGTCTTAATCCTCACAATGACATAACCCTGTTTTGCCTTGTAACCAAGGGATCGAGCACGACCTAACCTGGTGGGCCTGTCTAGTTTGACCATACTACCCTGTTTTCTCCAGATAATAAGTCGGCTTCTAACAATATCAGAGCGTTCTTTCTGCTCTTCTAGCCATGTTTCATTCATGTGTTTGTATGCTGTTGGCATTGATGTTTCCATCCTTTGTCGTAATAGATTCGCTTTGTTTGTGGTTCAGCCCATAAGGGCCACATCCCATGCGGACGTATCCGCCAACACAAAGGAATGGTCTGGTACAGCACGCATGCCGTATCCAGGCCAACTCGAGGACATTCGCTTAAAGGTGTAACGCTTTGTCCTTTCTAGGGTCAAACTAGTTACTTCAAACCATCAATGACCTTCTGAACAGTAAGATCACCAACTCGAACTTGAGCTTCTCCTGTAGATGATGCTAAGTGTGGAGTTGCAACAAATCTAGGATGCTTAATCAATTGCCAGTCAACCGGTGGTTCATTTTCGAAAACATCCAATGCCGCACCTGCTATTTCTGCATTATTTAGTGCATCAAGGAGCGCTTTTTCATTCACAACACCACCTCTAGACGTATTGATGAGGTATGCTGTCTTTTTCATAGTCTTGAGTTCTTTTTCTCCAATCATACCTTTTGTCTGTGGAAGCAATGGCACATGAAGGGAAATGTAATCAGCTTGTTCAATGATGGTGTTAAGATCCGACCTTTTAGCTCCAACTTCTTTACATGCTTCATCTATATCGATAACATCGTATGCTAGAACGTCCATATCAAAGGCTTTGGCTCTCTTTGCTACTTCTTGACCAATTCTACCAAATCCTACGATGCCTAAAGTTTTGTTCCATAATTCTGTGCCTTGAAGTTTCTTCTTTTCCCATCGCTCATCCTTCATGGAGCTATCTGCCTGAGTGATATTCCTTGCAAGAGAGAACATCAATGAAAATACCATCTCAGCCACTGACACTGTTGGTGCTTCAGGGGTGTTTTGAACGACAACACCTTTTGTTGCTGCAGCAGCCCTATCTACATTATCAAGACCGACTCCAGCTCTGACCACTAATTTTAACTTATCAGAAGCATCAATCACTTCTTTGGTAATTTTAGTGGCACTTCTTACAACGACACAATCGAACCCCTTGATCTGTTCTTCAATTGGTCCATCTGTGTCATGATTTCTTGTTACAACTTCGAGTCCTGCCGCCTCTAACTTAGCAACAGCTGACTCTGCTATTGGATCTGCTACAAGTACGCGTCCCATCAGCATAACCTCATGGATTGATGTATTCTCGGTCTGTAGCTTCATCTTAAAGTTGACGAAGACGACATTTTCTTAAACGAGTTTGTACTCCCGAAGGGTATGAAACGTGAGATAAATCCTGGGACAGTACTGGTTCCCTGCCCCGTAGTTCTCTTGAGTGTAGATGGACCTGATAGGCCTAACATAATCACGCTCTCATGGGCGGCGAACGTTTGTAGTAAACCACCTACAATAGTTGTGGGAATCCGCCCTGAAAGACACAGCTATACTCTTGTGAAGGATGCTGGAGAGTTCGTTCTGAACATACCTTCAGTGGAGCAGATTGAAGGTACAGTCTTTGCAGGTAGTAAGTCAGGTCGAAACTATGACAAATTCTCTGAATGTGGATTCACTCCCGAACCAGCTTCTAAGATCAAGGCGCCAATGATCAAAGAATGTCCCATAAGTATCGAATGTAGAACTAGAGAGATAATTCCACTTGGGGCACATGATTTGTTCATTGCAGAAGTAGTTACTGCCCATATTGACGAGTCGGTTCTTGACGAAAAAGGAAGATTCGACGCTTCAAAAACCACCCTTTTCACCTATCTCCCTCTCAATGGTCAATATTGGACACTTGGAGAAAAACTGCGATAATTACATAGGAACAATCTCAATGTCTATGACTTCAGAGTCATCATCTTCAATATCTTCACTGAATTCAGGAGGCTTCATGTATCTGACTGAACAGTGGGTGTCTGCCTCACTTATTATCCAAGCTCCTGATGGTACATGAGCTTCTCGGAAGAAGATATCAAATGTAATCCCAGGGAACTCAACGATAACTGTATTATGACCCAGAAGAGAAAAGAGATCTGAAGCCTCCTGCGCCTGTTCAATGGTTTCAAGTTTAGCTAAAACTGGTACCCAATTATCCCCATCCCATTTAAGAAAGGGCCACGAATTTGATGGAGGCCATTCTCCTTTCTCAACTACAATGTAGCCCGTCGTACCACGTTTGTATATCGTGGGATATTGACCAAATCTTCCAAGATACATTCCTGTAGATCTAGCTTCTTCCAATGTCGAAAATATCTCCATCAAATTCACCAAAGCTGAATAGTTATTTCACAATCATACTCTACCGAACTCGGAGAACGTTACATATTGAGGTAAAGCCAAAAGTTCTCTCTAGAACTCCATTTGACCATCAATTTCTCTAGTATATTAACTGATTTTCAGTATGGGGATAAATAGGAGAATATTGTATGATAGTATTCCTATTTTTGTCCCTTAGCACTCACGATTTTGATTACATCTCTGTCCTTGAGCACATGTTTGTCAGAGATTCTCATCTTGGTTCTAGCATCAATACCGTGTACGAAAGATTCCATTAGATCTGTGTGAATAAAACCTGCGAACTCCTTTGCTGTAGTTCCTTCTGGAACTAAGAAGACATCTGGAAGCACATTTTCGTCGCTATCAGTAAGAGCATTCGCATCGTGTACAGGATATATTGTTATCATATGGAGAAAATCAAAAACTGCTTTATTGAGAATATTTTGGACCCCAGTCCCTCCATATTTCTTCAGAAGGTTTTCTCTGAGTTTCTCTAATTGTGCAGATTCAGCTTCTTTCAAGCTATCCTTTTGAACAACTTCGAAATCATCGTTTCCAGGAATATATTTGATTACACCTTTCTGCTCTAGGTCTTTGAGCGCCTTTTCAGCCAAAGCACTTACAGGAACAATCAGGTAGTCAGGGAATTCTTCTTGAAGTCGTTTGTAATTTTCTTCGGCTCCAGGTCTGTCAATTTTGTTTGCTGCAATAATAATGGGCTTTGCAGTCTGTTGGAGTATTTTGACAAATTCTCTTGTTTCATCATCGGTCCACTTGTCAACAGTTTCTGGTTTCAAATTCGCCTTTCTTAATGCCATCAGAATGTGCGCTCTAGTGATTTTCAAACCTGAAAGCTTCTCTAAAAGCAATTCATCTAATTTTGCTCCTTCTGATTTCACACGACCAGTCAGTCTCCGCCAATCCTTCTTTACAATTCCAAGTATCCATTCCAGAAGCTCTTCTTCCAAGAATCGTACATCATCAGATGGGTCTCGAGTGCCTGCATCAACCTCTTGTCCCTCTGAATCAAGAGCGCCACTGGCATCTACAATGTGGATCAACACATCTGCCTGTCTTAGATCGTCTAAGAATTGGTTTCCCATGCCTCTACCTTCATGGGCTCCAGGAACAAGTCCAGCTACATCAATCAGTTTGATTGGAACAAGTCGAACACCATCGATACATATCGAATTCTTAGGATTGTCAGTAACATCAAAATCTGTACAAGCACAGACAGTTCTAACATGAGTCACTCCTACATTTGCGTCAATCGTTGTAAATGGATAGCTACCTACTTTGAAATCTGTCATACAAGCTGCATTAGTGAATGATGTCTTTCCACTTGATGGTTTTCCTACGATTCCTACGCTGAATCCCATGATATCTCTCTCCAGTAGTACTTCTTCTATTCTCATACCAAGAGATAAACACTTCACTTTGTAACTTTATAGAAGATATCTCGACTAATTATATGTAAATACCGATGACTTTAAATGAATCAGGATTCATATACATAGTGAATCAATATTCATTATAAAGAGATGTGAATTATGACTAAAATTTGTGTTACATCAACCGGTCCAACACTTGAATCAGCTATTGATCCAAGATTTGGACGATGTGCTTACTTTATTATCGCAGATCCAAAAACATTGGCGTTTGAGGCTATATCAAATGATGCCGCTAGAGCGTCAGGAGGAGCAGGAATCCGTGCTGCACAGACCGTGGCAGCTCAAAACGTGGAAGCTGTTCTGACTGGAAGTGTAGGTCCTAATGCATTTCCTGCACTACAAGACTCAGGGATAAAAATCCTGGTGGGTGTTTCAGGAACTGTCAAGAGTTCAATCGAGAACTATACAGGTGGGTCCCTTGAAGAACTTTCAACTCCCGGTCCTGCAAATGTAGGCAAAGGCCAGGGTGGTCCTGGTCGTGGATTAGGCATGGGCCGCGGTGGCGGTATGGGCATGGGTATGGGTCGTGGAGGCGGCCGAGGTGGTGGTGGTGGTCGAGGTAGACATCGTGGAGGCAGGAATTAGTGACCACTCGTGTCCTTATACCGACACAAGATATGAATGGGACTCAAATTGCAGATCACTTCGGAAGAGCTCCCTATTTTACAGTAATCGACTTGGATGATAATGGGACCGCCATTGAGATGGCAATTCATCCCAATACTGGTGAACACTCTGGTGGAAGGGGTCATGCTCATGATAATGTCCTACTCTATAATCCTAAAGCAATCATAGTACAGGGTATGGGTCCTCGCGGTATCATGGGATTTCAATCAAAAAATATCGCAGTACTACGAGCAAATAGTAAATTGATACAAGAGATAATCCAAGCTTTCAATCAGAATGCATTGGACGAGCTTACTGAGGGGTGCGCTGACGCTCATCATAAGTAAAAGTTAGCATTTTAGTCATAGGTGTTGGATAATGATTATTACAGTTGCATCTGGAAAAGGCGGTACTGGAAAAACTACAGTCGCAGTTAACTTGGCTCTCTCAATTGGTCCTGAGAAACTATTGGATTGCGATGTTGAAGAACCAAATGTGCATACTCTTCTTCATCCAACAGAAATTCGCACAACTACTGTAACCGTTCCTACTCCTGTCGTTGATCAAGACAAGTGCACATTGTGTGGAAAGTGTGCTGAATTTTGTCAATTCAATGCAATCTTTGTGGGCAAGACCAAGACGATGGTCTTCAATGAAATGTGTCACTCATGTGGAGGATGTGCGATTGTATGTCCCGAAGATGCAATCACTGAAACTCCAAGGCCAATCGGGAAAATTCACGAATCTACAATAGATGGCATAACTCTTGCATATGGAGAACTAACCATTGGTGAGCCAATCGCAACTACTTTGATTCATGCAGTAAAAGAGCGCATTGTACCTGAGAAAATCAATATCCTTGATGCTCCTCCAGGAACAGCTTGCCCAGTAATTGAAACGATGAAAGCAAGCGATTTCCTAATCTTAGTAACAGAACCAACTCCCTTTGGTTTGCATGATCTGTCCATGGCTGTTGATGTAGTACGGGGATTAGATATTCCATTTGGAGTGATAATCAATAGAGCGGGCATAGGTGATGACGGAGTCGAGGAGTACTGTAAACGAGATGAGATACCCATCCTTCTTGAAATCCCATTTGACAGACAAATCGCTGAACTCTACTCGCGTGGGGTTCCATTTGTACAAGAGATGCCTGAGTGGCACCAGCGTTTCACAGACATGTATACTCACATAGAGAGGTTGATACACAATGGTAAATGAAGTCGCAGTCATCAGTGGAAAGGGTGGTACTGGAAAAACAACAGTATGTGTAGCTCTGGGTAAAATTGCAGGTAATGTAGTAATGGCTGATTGTGATGTTGATGCTCCTGATGTTCACATTATCCTAAATCCTTCTATCAATTCTGCAATAGATTTTGTAGCATCAAAAGTTGCTGTGATTGATGAGAATCTCTGCACAGATTGTGGATTGTGCGAAGAAGCATGCCGATTTCACGCAATTACTGACTCTACAGTTGATCCAATTGGTTGTGAGGGCTGTGGTGTTTGTGCTCACATCTGCCCTGAGAATGCTATTGAAATGGTAGAACGCCAGTCTGGAAATCTCTATGATTCAGATACGCGAATTGGTCCATTAGTTCATGCTAAACTCCTTCCTGGTGAAGGAAACTCTGGTCGATTGGTGACTGAAGTACGGAAACTAAGTACACAAATTGCCACTGACAAAGGTATCTCAATTGTCCTTATTGATGGGTCGCCAGGAATTGGGTGTCCTGTGATTGCAACAGTGACAGGAATCAAGCTGGGTGTTATTGTAACTGAGCCCACAATGTCAGGTATCCATGATATGCAAAGGGTTTCAGAACTCTTGCAAAAATTCAGAGTCAAGACTACAGTCATTATCAATAAGTATGATTTGAATCTGGAGAATACAGAGGCAATAGAACGATTTTGCAAGAACAATGATATCGAAGTTCTTGGGAAGATAAAATTTGATCCTATTATGACCAAGTCAATGGTGGCAGCTCAAACACTTCCAGAATTTGCACCAGATCATGAGATCACACATCTTCTTAGGAAAGTTTGGAATCGTATTTTAGAGATGCTTCTGGAGTAGATACTTCATTCAGTTAATTGAACAATGCAAAAAAAAACTCTCAAAAATATGTGCACTGGAACAAATTTACCAATTATTTTAGGTTAATAAGTCTAATAAGAGAGGTCGTACATCATAATCTGGGATGCAGATGCACAGAAAAAGAAAAGGAGGCCGTGGTAGGTTTCCTATACAACCAAAAATTATGGGTACTCCACTTGCTAAAAAGATGACGCCTGAGCCAAAGGGGAGTGGTGAGTCGATATATATTGATCTTGCGGAAGTCGAAGTATTGAGACTTGTTGATCTAGAAGGTATGTATCAAGAACAAGCAGGTTCTGCAATGGGTGTTTCACGAGGCACGATTTGGCGTCTATTAGTAAGCGCCAGAGAGAAAGTAACCCGTTCTATCATTGAAGGCCGCCCTCTTGTGTTAGGACTACCTATCGAGGACTAATCTTAGCATGTGGACATGGCCATTTGTTAAGTATGAAAATAAGGGGTCCTTACTTCCCCTTACTTCCACTGCAGCCTGTATGGCCATCTTTGTATTACTAACAATTTAGAGCGAGTCTAGGGGGCATACAACTAACTCAGAGAGACTCTGTAATACTCGAACCTTCCTTATATACAGAGAAAGAGATGAGTTACTCGGAGAGGATGACGATTCAACTGGACTATTCCACACGGATTGATACAGTCATTGACTATGTAATTAGAAGACCTGCAGTTCCCAGATGGTGGGATCCTGTTGCTCGACCACACGTTGCTATCATTTTACCTGATGCACACTCAGGAAAAGAGATTCGATACTACCTATCACAATGTGGAAAGAAGCTGTCCAATGGAAAATCCCTTCTCGATGTTGTAGATATTGATACCCTTCCTGAAGGAACTCTCCTTGAAGTTAGATTCAATGCCACACGCGCCAATCTCTATCAGCTAGAATTTGTTGGTACTATTCCTTGTTGGCGATGGCTTGGTCGTAGCGAAGGACTTCCCGATTTCGATAGTGATGATTCTATTTACTGGGACCATGTACTTGATACGGGAACCTATTCTCCACGTGATATGATTCTTGCATAGTGGTTTGCATTCATCAAGAATTGAATATTAGAATCAATGATATCAGGTTTAGACAGTGCGCCATGACCGGGATGTATCCATTCAATATCCAGTTTCTTCATTCGTTCTAGGTTCTTTATCCATGTCACAGAACTGATTGAATCTGGACGCAGATATGGGTCTATCCCCTCAAGAATAGCATCACCTGCAAAAAGAACTTTGGAACGTGGATAATAGACAGCAATATCACCGGGAGTATGTCCTGGAACTACAAGAAGACGGATTTCATCCCCTAGATTGAGAACAGTATCATGATTGATTATTTGGTCGGGAACACTCAGAACTGGTACACCTAAGACTTCCTGGGTGTAAGTTCTTTTGATCATCTTTACAATCTTATTGCTAGAAAGGTTGCCTTCCTCAGCAATTATTTGTGCAGTATATTTATGAGCGATAATCGTTGCGCCGTGCTTTTTTATCTCATCCATTCCAAAGCAGTGGTCTGAATCTTTATGGGTGAGAATAAGATACAGATCTTCATCACCCCTCATTCTCTCTTTTGCAAAGTTCCAAAGATATGCACCTGAGTAAGCGGACATACCAGAATCAATGAAAATGATGGATTCCGGTGTCTGAATGATGCCTGCATTCACTCCTATCTTGTGAAAGAAGTGGACTAGTTTGGTGAAAACGAATACCCCTGGAGCGATCTCTTGTACCTGGGGAGTCCCCACACCTGGATGAAACATAGTGTGTAAGACTCGAGTTCGTATCTTAAGCTACTGTTCAACGCCACATATTCCACGAGCTCGATGCGGATGTATCCCGAAATACACCTTAAACCTAATACTCTGTTTTCTCAATACATCTAGAAAATGAGTATTTCAAGACAATAACGAAGGAAGACGAATCTCTCTTGTACCTCCCTATCCAGTATGATGAGCACAAATAAATATTAACTATGGTTAAGAAAAATGATGGTAGCGGGTAATGGATTTTGGTCCGGTTCATGGAAATCATAAACCGCCGAACCATTGATCTCGGGGTTTCCGATGCGGGAGCTCGAAGCGTCGCCGCATTATGAGCCCCGCGGGATAGGCTTTGCCCAAGCACGGACGAATCCGCACAGGACTGGCTTCCCCAACCCGCTATAGCAGCTAGATTTGCCAGCCTGAGTTTTAAAGTTATTCGTAGGACTCGTTGATTAAGGAGCTGCTTGCGCTGGAACCAGTTTCTTTGTTGAACGAGATGTTCTTCTATCATCCCAATAGCATATGATGCACACTAAAGCTGTAAATGAAGCGAGACCAAGGACCATAGCGTCCGCTCTGAGGAAACTTATGAACGGATGCTCAATGACCGTCACGGTTACCCTGTCCCAGACAATGAACCCTGCTTTGTCTTGAAGTATCAAAAGAAAGGTTCTGTTACCTACAGGTAGACCATCTACTGATACAGCATAAGGAGAACCGTTCCAAAGTCCTTCGTGTCTGTTAGTATCTTCGAAATTATAGGAATATTTGTAATCAAGCAACCAGTATCTGTAGGGATTGTCATCATCACATCTCCATTCTATTGTGTTTCCAGTTTCTCCAACAACATAGACCATATCACCTTGAGGTGTCAATGAGGGTGGTGATGTGTCGATAACATCTCCAAGTTCATACTCTAGATAGATATCATGCACAAAAACTGGAAGAGGTGGGAGATACTCATACTTGTAGTATCCCCCAAATGCAATGACTACGTATTTGATAGTCCGTGCTGTTTCAGCCTCTTCATTTTTGATGATGGTACCATTCCAAGCAGGTCTTGTTTCAATCGAGGATTCAACTTGAGGTGTACTTACGTTCAATCCATGTCTTTGATCAAACCCCGATACGAATATTCCATTAACGAATTCAACCCACCCAGAAAGCATTCCTCGCTCATAATTGTAATCATCATCATTATCTAGAACGTGATGTTGTATAGACCAATTTTGCAAGTAATATTTCCAATCACAATATCCAAAGGTATTATACCCATGCCAATCCAGAATATTTGCTGTTATGACTGGATTATATTGTACATCGAGGAGGCCAACATTGACAACACCACAGTATGCAGGATTACTATTGTTGAGTTCCATGTGCACACTGAAGTTACGCAATCCAGATAGGGGGAAGATATCAGGCAACGTGTAGGCGTATACAGGACCGCAGTAATCGTAAACGGGAGATGAATTTGCAATACTTGGCATTGGAAAACTTTGCCCATCTGATTGCAGTTCGGTTTCCGTATATGTCCATGAATATTTCCACATATCATTTGGAATCTCCATGTATTCAAATCCCGAGGCATTCGAGCAATCATGATGCCAAGTCTTGACAACCGGTTCTTGCGAGGGGAGTGATACTGGTGCTGATTCGGATATCCCATCATTTGCTACAGTGGACTTGCTGAGAGGTGTGAACATTGAGCATCCTATCAGTACCAGAACAACAAGTTCCAATATGCGATTATTTTTGATTGAAACCTACCCCCAAATACACGAATCAGTTGTAATTTTTTACATCACTGAAAGATGTTAATGTTTTGGTTAATTTCTCAACTAGAATTCTCCTACTCGTAGGGCTGGGATTCGCATCTAATTGCGGTGTCACATTTCTGAAGAATTGTGAGTTTTCTGGAGACCTAAGGTCCTGATTGACCGAAAGGAAACTGCAACGATACAAATTGATACTCATCGGATTTTCTAGTGAAGATCAAGCCTCTATCCTTGATAGCTGTGGTGTATGCTTTACGTATCTTGGTTCGTGGATTGAACAACTCAATCGCTCGAAAGAGCGAATCGATATTTGGGTTTGTCAAGCTAGGTTTAGCTCTCTCAGTATCTAGAAACTTATCTATTGCCATATCAAATCTTACAGATAATACGTCAGGATTAAGATAGTACAATTCATTGGGTGTCTTTTCCACTACAATTGGCTTTTTGATCGCCGTAAGAACAGGTAGTTGTTCAAGAGTTTCCGTAAGGCATCCATTGAAAGAAATGACCATTTCAACAGGTTCTGCAACACTTTCTATTGCTAAATCATAAAACCGATCTTTTACTCGTCTCCATAGCACAACCATGATAGCAAACAAGTTCATAGCTAAGTGACCATAGCGTCCACGCCCGTAGATACCACGTGTTTCTCGTGCCAGAATTTCTAATTCATTCACTAATTTCTTGGTGACGTTGGAAGCAATATTTTCTTCTTCTCCAGAAAATTCCGCAAGTTCCCGGATCATCATTATTCCAGGCTTCCAGAGTCGGTAGACTGAATATAGCGTTCGTGCGTCTTTTAGCATTTGAAGTATTTTGCTTGATTCATCATAATATTGTTCAAAATAGCTACTGGCCTCTTTATAGATTGGTAAAGCATTCTCAAGTGTTATGGCTAATATTCGAGGCTCGCTGGGTTCAATCTTCTTTTTTCGTAGCTCTGAACGTACAATGTTGATAAACTGACCAATCTCAGCTAAAGAATTCTTGAACGTAATTGATGAAACACTTTCCATATGGCGCATAATGGATGAGAATTCCTTTCTGATTTCTGAATCTAATCTGGGAATCTTCAATTCTGATATTCGAATCACCTCAAATTCATTCTAAATTCGTAATTTTTGTTTATTACGAATAAATATTCGGGTGAGTGTTTATAAGGATTGTCGAAGTGAACTAAAGAATAGATGACGAGGGGTATAGTTTCGGTGATTCCAGATGATATAATAGAAAAGTACGGTGATATGTACAGCAATTGGTCGGAAGATATTGAAGAGAAATTCAGTCAATTTAAGCCAAATACCAAACTCAGTAGATTCCTGTCAAGAATAGTTGACAAAAAAACAGCCATTATCCTTGGAGCAGGATTATCTTCCACTACAGGTCCTTTCAATAGCAGATGGGAAGAATACGAAGACACCTATGAAACACTGACTACCAAACCTGACCAAGTTGATGGTTTTATCGATCTCTATTCACTTGGGGGAGTAAAGGTTCAGCCAAAATATGGCAATGCTATGATTCCTAGTCTTGTTCAAGCAGGACTTGTGATATCGATTCTCACATTCAACTACAACTGTCATGTGGAGTATTGCCTAGCCATGTGTAAACTAGGATATCAATCATTGATTTATGATGGCGAAGAACAGGTGGAGCAGATTGTTGTGGGGCAACCAAAGTGTCAGATATTCAAACCTCATGGTTCTGCGCGTATAACCCTAGAACCGACCCAAATCATCTGGCCAAAGAGACATCCATTTTCAAATTTGTCTGTTTGTGATGAATTTGTGGCTGATATCAAGAAAAATGATGTAAAACAAATACTAATTCTTGGTTGGTCAGGAAATGCTGATAGTCACATAAAGCCATTTCTAGAAGATTTGCATAATTCAGGTATCGAAATCATTCATGTTGGTCTCCCCCATCATACGACTCAAAGCGTTGCAACGACTGGTTGGGGAGTAGTTCACGAGTATGTCTGTGATTTTGCTGATGGTGGTATTGATGTTCTGTATGGATTGGCAAAAAGGATTGGGTTAGATTCTCCTTGTGTTGTTGATGAAGATCCATTGAGCAGATTATCCGAGAATCTAACAGAGATGAAGATTGAAAGAAGAACAATCTCTTTACTGTAAGTTTGAATCAACCAAGTTTTTCATGATTGTTTTGATTGTGAACAAAGACCAGCACTAGGTAAGTCTACTTTACCTTCCTTGCAAACTCTCGCCCATATTCTCGAGCCTTTTCGAGTTCTTCCTTGGTAGGCACCCATGCAACAGTAAAAGGTTCCATGATCACATCCATTTTGCCACGCTTCATATACTCCTGGATCTTCTCAGCTGCCCCGCCGCGCCAGCCTATGGAGCCAAAGGCAGCCGCCTTCTTTCCCACGGGTTTCAGTGTTTCCAAATCAGAAACAATGGGTGCAACAGTTGGCAAAAACTCGTTATGGAGTGTAGGGCTCCCCACAAGTATTCCCTTAGCTTCTAACAGATCCGCCATGATATCAGAACGGTCGTTATGGGGAATCAATCTGAATATCGGAGTGAGCCCTTCATCACTGATTCCTTCAGCAAGGGCGCGAGCAATCTTTGTTGTGCTTTCCCACATGGTATCCCATGTTATTACGACCTTGTTTGAGGTGCGTTCACCCTTTGCCCATTCGAGATACCTTGTCACAATCTGAAGAGGATCTTTACGAAAGATGAGACCATGTGATGGAGCAATGATTTTGATTGGCAGACCGAGTTCAAGTACCTCCTCAATCTTTCTTTGAACCATACGACTCAACGGCCAAAGGATATTTGCATAGTATTTCTCTGCTTCTCGCCAGAGAACATGCTGGTCTACCTCATCTGCGAACCGTTTCTCCGTTGCATAATGCTGACCAAAGGCATCGTTGGGCATCAGGAGTTCTTCTTCAACATAGTATGTGAACATGCTTTCAGGCCAATGTAGCATTGGCGCTTCATAGAATCGGAGGGTCTTACCTCCCAGATCAAGTTCATCTCCAGTCTTAACAGTCTGAATATCCCAGCCGTCTGAGTAGTGTTTCTTCAATACACCGACTGCCTTCTCAGTGCATACTAGCTTTGCATTAGGCACTCTCTTCAAAACTTCGGGTACTGTACTGGAATGATCCATTTCTGCGTGGTTTGAGATCATGTAGTCAATCTTAGAAAGGTCAATGATTTTTGATATTCTCTCAAACATTTCTTCTGAAAAAGGACCATTTACTGCATCAACAAGTGCTACTTTTTCTCCTATCACTAGGTACGCATTATACGTTGTTCCATTGTGTGTTGAATAACTATATCCATGGAAATGACGTACATTGAAATCTAAAGCGCCCACCCAGTAGACTCCATCTACTATCTTTGCCGGGTTCATTTTATTTCTCTTCATTATCTAGTAGAGCTTAACGATAATAAATAGGATGATAGGTAGAATCTTGCCCTGCCACGTCCCAGATGACCCTGTTTTGTAAAGAATTCTAAAAGGCGAATGATTTTACTAGATTTTCGATGTACGAATCATTCATGAAAGATTATAACCGTAGTTTCAGAACGAAAGTATAGAAGTGTAAGATATGAGAGGTAGAGGAAGAGGTCCTGGCCGAAGACCAAAATTAAATCGACGCCCATTGTTTCCAATTCGACGCGCGCGTAAAAGACGCATAGCTCGGCGACTGCTTCGTCTTAGTATTGGATCATTTCTCCTATACAGGATTGCAGGTACTGACCAAGCAGTAAAGCTAAAGCATGAGGACGCAAAGGAAATCGAGAGTGAAACTGGCAAACCAATCTCTGAGATGGATGAGGAAGAACTTGTTGAAACCATGCAACGCCTGGGAATTAAGAGCATCTCTCTCACTGATGAGGAGAAGAAGACTGTCCTCTTGTCCTGCCCCTATTGCGGTTATAGAAACTTGGAAGATGCCAGAAAGTGCGAAAACTGCGGTGCAAGCATCTAGGATGGCCAATAGTTCACAAATGTTACTCACAGTAAAAATTACGAATTAAATTCACAATTTTTATGACTATTTCGGATGGGAGTGACAATTTTAGTCTGCACTGTATATGAATTGAAAAAGAACGAGGCGATAGTACGAATAGAATGAGAGATTTTGTGATACACACATTGTTCTATCGAAATAGCAAATATCTCCCTAGGAGTCAGTGTACATGTTAGTTGAGGCATCAATTCTCATTGCAATCTATGCCATCTGGATAGTGCTTCTTGTGAATGTGATGGTCTCTAGTGAAGAGATTTCCCTCACCGTTGCTACACTCCCTTTCATAGTGACTTTCCCACTAGCTCTCATTGTGTCAGCTATTCTTGAGATTACAGTACCTGGAGTTTTCTTGGCTGATATCCTGCTTACTATGATTGTTGGGGTGCTCCTGTTTATTAGATGGGTGATGGCAATAGTCGGTGAATAGACTATCCTCTGATGTGAACAAAATACAGCATACTAAATCAAAAGAACTCTACTTATCCTTGCGTTTGAACTCGGTGTAGCCGCAACGGCCACAGGCGAACCTATCAAAATGTTCTGCCATGAATGTGCCCTTTTCGCACCTGGGGCAGGATCTTTTGTTATTAGTGACCTTTCCAGACTTGTCGACTTTGTACATATTGTGTGCTTTGGGCATTCTTACTCGCCCTCCTTCTTTTTGGGCTCGTTTCTCTTGACCATATGGTCTAGTTCGATTCTCTTCATCTGTGCAGCGTCGGTGTAAATGTGTGCCGAACCCTTTGTTATGCCAATTCCAAAACGAGTGTCGAGTGTACTAATTGCTACAGATGATGCATCTGCATTAAATTGTGCTACAATCTTTGAAAGAATATCTGCTCTGCTAGGAGTGCTTGCACCTTCATGGTCAATCTGGAAGGCAATTTCTTTCCTTCCGAGAGGTTTGTTCTCCTTTTCGCTTAGAATCTCAACCTTCATTGGCATCACATACTGAGAATCAGACCACACTTCATGTGGGTCAGGCATTCGACTTTTAGTTGTCTAATAAAGCTTTCACCAGTGACACAGTTTTGAGGTTCTAACGGACCTTCAGTGCGTATTTACCTGGCTTGTCGATGTTAAGACGAGAGGCAATGTAAGACCCTTTCCGTGGGTCTTCATGTTCTTTACCGGGAAGAATTACAACGATTCCTGTGTAGGAAGAAGATAGATTTGTTCCTTTACAATTGGGACACATATTCTCATTAGTGAGATAGTGACAGGCTTTACAAGCTTTTAATTTTGCTATTTCTATTCCCACCTATTCCTTCTTCTTCTTCTTGGTTTCTCCACGGGCTGCTTTCACATCATCCTCAACCCATGAGGCATCCGGACCAATCTTACCTAAGAATGGTTGTCTCATAGTAAGACCAAGCTTTCCAGATTTATTACCAGATTCAAAGCTAATTGATGTGACCCTGGCACGAACCATGTCACCTTCAGTGAGGGTTCTTCCAGTTTCTTTTCCAAGAAGGGAATTACCTTTTGCATCTTGAGTGATGAAGTCATCACAAATCTGACTCACATGGCAAAGACCGTCAAGAGGGCCCATTCGAATGAATGCTCCAAAGTCCATGAGTTCTACAACATTGCCTTCAACAAGTTCTCCTCGTAGTGGCTTGAAAACGAGAACACGATAGGCAACAGAGTGGTATGTTGCACCATCACCTGGCATCAAGCGACCTTGACCAATATTATCTATACCAATGACAGCAATCATGAGACCTATGTCTCTATCTAGCACATTCTCATGCTGCTTTCGCAGGTGGATTATCGCTGCATCTTCGATTGGTGATCCAAACTGCGAAGGTGGAATACGAACGACATCCTTTACCGTGACTATACTGTACAATTCAAGACGCTCCTTGCCTGACAGGATAATTCTTCTCAGAACAATCAGAACTTGGGATATGCCCTAGTGCTGAACCCGACGGGCTCAGAAGCAGCATCGCTTTGGAAACCATAAAAACGTTGTGACATGTGTATA
Source organism: uncultured archaeon (assembly GCA_964564335.1). Classification (GTDB taxonomy): domain Archaea; phylum Asgardarchaeota; class Thorarchaeia; order Thorarchaeales; family Thorarchaeaceae; genus SMTZ1-45. The sequence continues at coordinate 3,066 of CAZMBV010000016.1, read as the reverse complement.
GATGAATACAACGATATCAAGAGTCTAGTAGTCTACAATTTTCTATAATCTAATGATAGATATCCTAATATCGTTGTCAAATTTTCACACCCGGATAGACAATGGAGGTTTTGTTGTGGCAGATAATGAGAAAGATGAGATGATTCTCAGAGAAATGCAGGGTGGAGCCATTATTATTGATCTTGATTGGTATCCGGAACAATATGAGGATCAAGAACCTGAAGACGGTGATATCGGAATACTAGACCGAGTAACCTCCGAGTGTCAAGCGATAACATGTGACAGTATGAATGCAATTGAAAATATTGATGATGATTCAGTCTATGAGAGAATGACATGGAATGAAGACATGACTAATCACCCTATCCTACTTGTTCCTGTCGAGATTCATAAAGTCCAAGGCCCAACTGGATATTATCACAGATTCTGGGGCTATGTCTGCCAGTCCTATCCGGATTCGGAATATGTAGATGTAACGAAGGCTACAATATCACTTCCTTCTGGTCTGTCCAAACGTATAGCATCCTTCAATGAAGATATGCTGAACATGAAAGTTAACCCTGTTGAAGACTCAAAAGTTCATGTAATTCTCACAACCTATCATGGTCTGGAAGAGTTCGAAACCAAAGATGAGAAACGGAAAGCACACAAGTTCTGGAACACCAGAATTATTCAGGGACATCGGTCCCCCGAATGAAATCTGACAATCCTACATCACCATCTCGTTGTTTCTTCCTGAGCTTGATTCTCGCTGTGTGACCAGGTGTAAAGTTCTGCATTGGAATTCCTCGATACTCTCTAGATATCTCTCTCATTATTTCACTCTCGTTGAAGACAAGTCGGTCATCATTGTCTGAACCGTGATCAAACACAATAGCAATACGTCTAACACCAATCAATTGAGCTAATTTCTTCAAACCCTCTAGCACCTCGCTGTCTGTGAGATGGTGCTTAGTGTCTATCATATCCAAATGCTGTGTTTCTGAGAGTAACTCAACCCCCCAACATGAGGCATGATCTTTGCCAGTACCTTCCACAATAGGACATTGGTTCGGATAGTGACTAATGGTGATCTGTAATACCTTGTAATCACTGAGAGCTGGAGAGAGAATCATCTTCTCACCGTCAGTCAGAGAGATGAGTTGAGATTCTAAGGACTTGTAGTCCTCTCCAAAGTCTATGTCAGGACTCGGGTGTGAGAAGTCATGAAACGGGTCCCACGTCACGAGGAGGTCTTCTCTGAGTCGTAGTGGTCTACCCTCGGTTATTGGCCAGCGTAATAGCCCTATGAGGTCAGCAGTGTTCTTCATTCTCAGTGAATGTATGGGCTTTCCACTATGGGGATCCAAGAACTCGATATTACACATCTCATCACTCCTCTCCAGTTTCAACCGCACATGTTTCACATAGCTCAGCTGTCTGCAAAGTCGACTAATCGTTTCTTGAAGCGTTTCCTTAAGCGCATCGGGAAACTCTACAGATGGAATGGACACGCTTGAAACATCATGACTAGAATTCAGACCAAAAGCTCTAAGACTAATCTTGCTAGACGATGAGCGTAGGACATGGTTATGGAGTCCTTCGGAGGTCCATTCTTCATTTCCCTCCAATCTACTCCACGCGAACCATTGTGACTCTTCAGGTCTTTCATTCTCAATGTACTCAGGGTCGCGTCTGAACAAGAACTCGGTAGCTTTACCATCACCTCTAACCAACATTTGTCCCATCTTACTGACAGTGTCTAATCTACTAGTAGACCAATCTAGACTTGCTTGAGCCTCTTCATTGATTTTGAATAATCCAATTTTGAGGGGTGAACTATCATTGAGATTGACTACAGTCCTCCACTCGTATCTTGGGTCTTCACTTGATAGTATCAATCCAAACCGAATGTTTGAGAGGTCAGTCAGGTTATCTCGTGCCTTATGAGAGGGTGACTCGACCAATGTCTTTGGCTTGGTCCTTATCCTCCTCGACCTACGGTATAATCTCTGTGAGTTGATGATATTCAGAGTCGCTGGTACAAACGACTTGCCGCCTCGTGTGTGTTCGGGACAAAATCGGACGCGTTCCAAGAGAGTGGGTTCTTTTCCAACATCTCCTTGAAGTATTCTGGGTTCAAGGAATATGTGTTCTCGCTCAATCAGATAGCTTGAGGTTTCTTGTTCATACCTCTGTTCCGTCGTATCATAACCATGACCTAAATCCAGTTTCTGGTTTGGCCAGAGTTTTACAATCCAAGGAATCAGTGAGAGTGAAAGGATTTCCATCCGCGCCCTTACAGATGCATCAGGTACAGTCTGGTCAATATCAACTTCTGAGGTCACCTCACCGAGACCCTCTGCCCTGAACCTCTTCGACCAATCAGTAAGTGTTGGGACCAAGGTCAATTCGATTGAGAATCCTCCTCGGTTTTGTATGACAATCACTCTGATATCATCATGGTAGGGGGTTTTAGCAAGTGTAGGCAATGGCCAATTGTCTGGATTGGCATCATGCCCTGAAACCACAGGCATGTTCCATACAATCTCGTTCACCTCCCCACACAATATGGATGAGTCGTAGAATGGTAGGAGAGTCCGGCTGGAGTATGCTGTGGAATAGGTTTCATCAGGAACGGGGGATTCAAACCAAAGCACAGTCACAGATTTGTGATCGGGAAGATTTGAAATAATACCTGAGAGGAGAAGGTTCAGGGGTATGATACACTCTTGGGCCTTTGCTAGAATTACTGAGAGTCTTAAACATGGACTTGCACAACAGGGCTGGTCTGTGGAAGGAAAGGATTCTTGCTTTCGTGCAGTTCCTGAAGCTTGGACTTCCATCATGTGCTGGAAGTGTGGAACCAAGGGAACACGACCCAAACAGAACTACTTCAGGTGCCCTTCTTGTGGACATCAGACCAATGCAGACAGAAATGGCGCTATCAATATCGCCGGACGCCTTATTATGCTCACAAAGTCACTACACTCTGTGAGAGGACTAGGTAAGTGGGAATACTCTGTGCAAGCAGGGAAACGCTCACGACTGAAAGCCCGAAAGAAGATGCCTTCTCAAGGGAAGTCC
>CAZMBV010000015.1:0-23528 GCA_964564335.1 uncultured archaeon | reverse complement strand
GAACAATCCCCTCGAGTATCGGTGAAACACTCCGATGGCCACTTGCTGGTTGGAGAGGTCGACTTGGGCTCGTGAAGATTGGTGCGAAGATTAAAACAATGAAGCTCGAAGAGATGAAAAAGTACAAGGACATCTCATTCCTAGAGTTCATGCAATCTCGAGGAGCTACTCATCAAGTTACATTAGATGTCATGCAAAGTGCAATCTACATGGCTGCTGGTGTTCCAATCTCTCAGGCATCCGCTTACGAAGCGTTGCGAACACTCAAAGACACTGATAAAGAATCATCCAAACTCGGCTCTGCGAAGCGCTTACTTCTTGGCGGCGGTGATTATGATGAAGGATACGTAATTGGAGGTATGGAGGGTCTCGTAAAGAGAGTTGTCGAGACCATAAAAGGTGACTACGTTCTCAATGCTCCTGTTGAGAAGATCAATACAATGGATGGAAAAGTGACAGGAATAACGGTAGCTGGTAGAAACCTCTCGCATTCTAGAATAGTCAGCAATATTCCACTATGGTCCATGAATAAAATAGTTCAATCTGAATTACAGGAAACGACCGATTTCTTCGAGAAGTGGAGCAAGATGGAGCCAACCCATGGAATTACTCTCTGGCTTGGACTTGATAAAGTAGTCATTGGAGACCGAAAGAACAGGGTATTGGTCCATCCCAATCCGAATCGTTGGATAGTATCAATCTCTAGTTTTGATCCAAGCTGTGCCCCTGAAGGAAAAGAACTGGTAGCAATTGCAATGATGATTGAACCTGGAAAGTCTGTGGAAGAGCATATTGCAGAAATGAAAGGAAATGGACTTGAGAAGTATCATCCGGGAATCCTAGAACACATCGAAATGGAACATATCCAGACCTCGTATGCTACACGGGCAAAATTAATTCCTGGCCAAACAGATCTTGATAGACCCGGACCGAGAACTCCCATCTCAGGACTCTACATAGTTGGAACTGACACTGCTGGCTCTGGTGTAGGTCTCCAACAAGCAGCACAATCTGCTGACGGCGCGGTAAAAGCTCTACATGAGGATGGGTTCTAGTTCTTAGTTGCCATTATTGAGAACATTAAGGGAACTTTGTCACTATTACCAGGTATGACATACCTCCCATCTTCTCTCTCAATCATGAATGGAAGAGCTTGGTATGTCGTCACATCGAACTCGTGGAAGAACTCAATTCGTAGACCTGCCTTAATGAGAGAGTTGATTATTCTTGACATAGGATGATTCCACTCATACGTCTTCATCATTCCCGTTTTTGCGTCCTTATCTGCATAGGAGCCCTCCGCTTCAAACATCTGAGGTTCTTTTCCTTGAAAATATGGATATTTCACTTGAAGATCTTCTGCATCTTCATCATCAAAGATGTACGAATATGGATGGAAATCACGGATATAGAAAGTACCTCCCGGGTTCAAAGAGTCCGCAATCACCTTTGCCCAGGCTTTAAGATCAGGTAGCCAGGTGAGGACGCCGGCAGAGGTGAATACAAAATCGAACGTTTCTTTCAGGACCTTTCTTACATCGTAGACATTTGAACACACAAACTTAGCATTAATACCTGCAGTCTTTGCTAAAGAGATTGCCAAATCAATCGCTTCGGATGAGAAGTCAATCCCTGTGACTGTAGCTCCCATTCTAGCCAAAGAGAGAGTATCCATTCCAAAGTGGCACATTAGATGGATTAGGGTCTTGCCTTTTAGGTCTGGTAATTCGTCTACCTCGATAGGGTCTAAGGTCTGCTTACCTTCCAAGAATCCCTTGACATCATAGAACTCTGAATCATGGTGAATTTTAGCAAGTTTATCCCAGAGCTCTTTGTTTGTGTTCATGTATTCATCCATCAACATCACACATATTTCGAGTTATAGTGCGAACGTAAAGGTTATGTTTGACCGATGCCGCGCAAGGTCTGTATACAAGGTTGGCTTAGGAGCCATTTCAAATGAAAATGATTGAAATCCGATTTCATGGAAGAGGCGGACAAGGTGGAGTTACAGCTGCCGAGCTACTTGCAAAAGCTGCGTACTATGATGGATACAAGGGTGTACAGGCATTTCCTTATTTTGGCGCTGAGAGACGCGGAGCACCTGTCAAAGCATTCACTCGAATTGCAGATGAAGAGATTAATGTACGAAGCCAAATCTATACTCCTGACATTGTAGCAGTCCTTGATTCTACAATTCTTGATTTGATTGATGTCACAGAAGGTCTTAAGGAAGGCGGTAAAGTCGTTATCAATTCTCCGAAGAGCCCCAGCGAAATAGACCTACCAATAGGTCATGTTTACACATACGACGGGACTGGCATTGCACTGAAGCGCGGACTTCTAGTTTCAGGTCTACCTGTTGTAAACACAACAATGCTTGGAGCATTTGCAAAAGCAACTGGTCTAGTCAAGTTAGAAACAGTACAGAAGATAATTTGTGAAAATTGGAAGGGTAAAGTAGGCGACAGGAATGCCGAAGGAGCAAAAGACGCCTACGATATGTGCACTGATTGATTGCATGAGTTCTGCCTCATAAGAAGCATTCACTCATACATTGTGTTAATTCGAGGAAGGATTAGGCATACATCCTTTCGTATTGTCTACCACCAACAGCAGCCTGTTTTTGCTGCATTCCATCCACTTGCTGAGCCATTTCTTCCATCTTCTTACGAATTATCTCACTTCCTTCCCTGAGTTCCGTAAGATCTATGTTGAGATTGTACATTTGATTGAGTGCTTCAAGTAGCTGCTCTGCACCGCCGGGATCTGGAACAACGGAAATAGCTGGGGTAAGTAGAGCAAATCCTACCATTTCTCTGCATAAAGTTTCTGAGAGAATAGAACCTGCAATTCCTGTGATTATACCCTTATCGAGAATTTCCATTTTATCATTCTTTGCTAGCTCAGGGATTTTCTCTTCTTCAGCTGCATAGAGGACTTTGCGTTCTGATGGTATTCCTTGGACTGGTATTCCATCAAGAATAACTGTTTCTTTTACTCCCATGCTAGCTCCCCAATCAAGTAGTGCGGAACTTACCGCATAGAGCCCTTCTTCAGCAACGGGAAGTTCTGCAGTGACTAGAATCAGGTTGAGTTTTTTACTTGAATAGATTCTAAAAGGATGACGAAGGCGACCATCTAGAAATACAGCGGCTGAGGGCATGTATTTCGATCTCAGGTGGGCTATTTCGTCCATTTTGAATTGCTCAATTATTGTGTGTGCCGCTATTGGACCTACGACTCCCGCAGAGGGGAAACAACAGACCATTAGGGGATTGTCAAGTTTCATTTCTTTTGTCTGAACAACATGTGCTTCTGGTGCACCTAGTACCTTCACATCGCAATCTTCGGACATAGTATAACCTCTTTAGAACCTGAACGTTCTCGCAATATTAAGCTTGAGTCATAGTGGTTCTATATGGATAAATACATAGGTCACAGTCGAAAATGCTTCCTTAATCTTCTTCTCGATATTATCTGAAATATCATGACTTATTGCCAAGGGGATAGACCCATCAACTTTACATTCTATAAGTAGTGACAGACCGTCATTTTCCTGTCTAACAATAACTTTGGAACATTCTGCACTTGGAGCTGACGTTAAGATAATCTCTTCAACGCCTTGAACAATGTCTTGGGAATCTTCTGTGATATCATTCGCTGTTCCTTCTATAAGAGCGGTTTCCATATGAAGTGTCACGGACAGAACCCTTGGAACCAATCTCTTGATTTCTTTCTCTATTCTTTCTGAAATGTTGTGTGCATCTTGTAGTGTCAAGTCAGGAGTCATTTCAAGATCCGCCACTATCTCAAGTCCCTCTTTCATTGAAAATACTCTGAGGTTGTGGATACTTTTGATATCCTTCTCTCTTCTACCAAGTACTTGGAGTTGATCGTAGATATTCAATTTGACATATTGCTCAGAATCCATTTCTGCTGGCTCAATATGTACAACAACATCCACATTAGCAGCTAAATCACTTAGTTTTGATTCGATTGTGTCTGCAATGTGATGAGCTTCACCTGTTGTTACTGTTTCATCTACTGTTACCACAATATCAACAAATAAGCCCGGTCCTGATGTTCTGGCACGAATTCTCTCGCAAGCAAGTACCCCTGGGATTTGACTACATACGTCCTGTATCTTTTCATTGATTCCTTCAGGAGCCCGATCGACTAAGTAATCGAATGACCTCTTTCCAAGGTTGTACGATACGAAGAGGATCACTATTGATACACCGAGTGCCCCAAGTGGGTCTCCAATGGCAAATCCGAGTGACACGAAAATCAATCCAATGAGAACAACAACGGAGCTCAGCATATCCGTTCGGAAATGAAGTGCATCAGCTTCGAGCGCTTGACTGTCAAACTCCTTGGCTGTTTTATAGAGCATCTGACTACGTTCATAATCTACAAAGATACTCACGAGCATCACAGCGATTCCCCAGATATTCGGCTCGATGAATTCTTCTCCGGCAATTCTTCGAAGCGCTTCGTATATGATCCAACCAGCGGTAATCCAAAGGAGAATTGTTTCAGCTAGAGCTGCAAAGTTCTCTATTTTTCCATGACCGTATGGATGATCGGAGTCTGCTTGCTTGGAAGCTTTCTGTACTGCAATCAGTGTAATTCCTGCAGCCACAAGATCTAACCCACTGTGAAGCGCTTCTGAGATCACACCCAGTGAATTAGTAAAATAACCAACGACTAGTTTTAGAAGTGTCAGTAATAGAGCTGCTAGGACTGATAGCGCAGCTGCTTTTTTTACCCTTCGTCTTCCGTTACTATTATTCATGGAATTCAATCACGAGGTGCATTTTATTCCGATATAATGATTGCTGCATGTTTCATTCTTTTTCAAAATGAGCGGCAAGGTTATATCACCGAGCTCTATTCTTCTGTCAAGGAACTAGTATTAGCCCGGTACAATGGTTCCCTCCGGAGTAATTTTCTGATGAAGTTCAGAACTGAAGACATCATCCCCCCACCCATAGTTAAGCTAACTGAAGCTGCTAAACGGTTTATTGCTTCCCCTGACTATATTGACCTCGGACAGGGACTACCCGGTCACATCCCTCCAGAAGAGGCAATAACGGCGTTAAAGGAACGTCTAAATCATCCTTCAACTCACCTGTACACTCCAGATCAAGGTCTCTTGGAGCTTCGAGAGGAGTTATCCCTGTATCTCCGCCAAAACACAGGGATTGATGTGGATCCCCAGAATGAACTCGTTATAACCGCAGGTGCTAACAACGCTTTCGCTGGAACAATCTTGACACTGCTAAAGCAAAATGAAAATGTCATTATGCCTAGTCCTTATTACTTCAATTCCGTTATGGCAATAAAGATAGCAGGGGGAAATGTAGTCGAAGTCCCAACTGGATCTAATTTTCAACCTAATCCTGCTGATATTGAAAAAGCAATAGATGAAAAAACTCGGGCAATATTCTTAGTATCTCCAAACAATCCTACCGGCGCAGTTTATGCTAAAGAAACAATCGACAGGATTGTAGACCTTTGTATTCAACATGATATTGTTTTGATCTCTGATGAAACCTATTCCCGGATGGTCTTTGATGGAGCATCTCACTATAGTCCTAAATTGCGACGTGATGCTACTAGCCATGTAATCACCCTAGGAAGTTTCTCAAAGGACTTTGGAATGAGTGGATGGCGGGTTGGATTTGTAGTTGGACCAAAAGAATTCACTGATGAATATCTAAAAGTACAGGATACTGTTAGTATCTGTGCACCAACAGCAGGTCAATTATTGGCGCTTGACGTTCTGAAGAATGGACTTGATGTCATTGAACAAGAAATTGAACGTCTTAATCTACTTAGAGACCTAGCTTATCTAAGGATTAGTGAGATTGACCAATTGGAGATGGATAGAACATCTGGAACATTTTACATGTTCCCAAAGGTGAAAGGATGCACAGACTCTCGGGCTCTTGTCATGGATATTCTTCAATCAACAGGAACTTTAGTTTTACCTGGAGTTATCTTTGGAGAACCTGGAGAAGGCCATATCCGCATCTCAATTGGTCCACTTACACCTGAAGCAGTCGATGAGGCATTTAATCGCTTGAGTAAGTATTTTTGTAAGAACTAGAGATCTTGATACATCTCCCATTCCCACTCTGTAACAATGTGATTTGAATAATGATTCCACTCTTCTCGCTTTAGTTTGATGTAATTCCTAGAAATATCTGGTCCAATCGCATCCAATATCACAGAATCAGCTTCAAGACAATCGATAGCCTCTTTCAGTGAAGATGGCAGCATTTTGATATTGAGTTTAGCCCTATCCTCATCACTCATCTCGAAGATGTCCTCGCTTCGAGGTTCAGGTGGTTCAAGCTTTCTATTGATACCGTCTTTTCCAGCTGCAACAATGGCACAGAAGAGAAGGTATGGATTTGCCATCGAATCACCTGACCTAAATTCGACAGCTGCTTTTTCACTCGAGCTAAACATGGGGATTCTAATGAGCGCAGTCCTATTCATCTCACCCCAAGTAATGTATACTGGCGCTTCTTGGTGAGGAACTAGGCGTTTGTATGAATTGACACTGGGATTTGCAATTGCAGTTATGGCTGGTGCATGCTCGAGTAATCCTGCGATAAACTGCTTTGCTGTTTCTGAAAGCCCTCCAGTTTCTGGATTACCAAAGAGGTTTTTCTCACCATCCCATAATTGTAGGTGGCAATGTAGTCCACTCCCTGCTTCTCCAGCGAATGGTTTCGGCATGAATGTTACATCAATACCATGGTCCTGAGCTATTGATCTTGCGATATTCTTGAATATCAATATATGATCCGCCATCTTGCGAGCATCTTCAAAATCAAGCTCGATTTCTTGTTGTGCTTCACCAACTTCATGGTGAATTACTCTTGGTTTGATTCCTATCTCTCTGATTGCTGCCGATATTGAAAGTAAAACATCGATGCCTGGGCTTCGTGGATAAGTGTCTGCATATCCCGCATCATCAAATGGTTCACCTTCTGGAGTTATCAAATGAAATTCTGGTTCTACTTTGACCTTGAGTTGCATTTTACCTGGAAGATGTTCTTCATAGACACTTTGCAATCTTCCTCGTGTATCTAATGAGTAGAACTCCTTACTTGCCCCAGTAGATTCTTTCTTTCTCACATAACACATTACTGCCGCTGTTCTTCGTCCAAGTAAAGGAACTTCGATGAGAGTTAAAGGATCCGGGTCTAATCTTAAATCAGAGGCTTGTACATGAGCCAATCCTATAACAGAACTGCCATCACAACTTGTCCCATTCTTCAATGCGGGATCTGTTGCTAATGCTTTCAAGTCATCAACAGGAGTACAAGGTACAATCATTGCCTTCATACTACCGAGAATATCTGTGAATCTCAATTCGATATTTTCAATCTTCTCTGACATGATTTCTGTCCCCAAGGTCCGCGAACCAGAGAGGTTCACAAAGGGTTTAAAGGTCTTGTTTTATCCCCAAAGTTCCTTATACCACGCTTTTGCCTCATCACCAAGCTCAAGTTTAACCGAACCGCTAACTACACTGACTTCCTCGTCTTCTTTAATCTCAAAATTCAAACCTGCGATGGTGATGTCATTCTTGCCCAGATGCACATTTCCGATATTTCTAGCATGCATTCTGATAACTCGTTTTCCACAATCCATTATCAACATCTGATCGTCATACGTGATGATGCATTTTGCTTTGAACTTGTGATCTTTGAAGCTTCCCAAGTGTATCTCTAAATTGTTGAACTCTGATTTTACTTCATCAGCTCTCATTGGTCTCACAAATTCTTGATTAACGAACACTCTTATGAACCATGTCTAGCGGGCAATATTTGATTCGGAAGATAGAAACCAGTTAGTATCATACTAGTTTAGTGAATGCAATGAGAAAAGGGCTCAATATTGGAACAAGTGGTTGGTCCTATGATAAGGACTGGAAAGGAGTATTCTACAAATCGGGAACATCCATGCTTCAGCAATATCTCTCGTATTTTGAAACAGCTGAGATCAACTCCACCTTCTATGCTCTCCCCCAACCAAAATTCGTGAATCATCTTAATACCCTCGATGAGAATGTAATTTTCACTGCTAAACTTCCGAAGAAAGTTACACATGACAACCGTCTGGATCTTACAGGTGAAGGTGGAGCAATTCTTGCTGAGTTCTTTCGACTTCTTGAGCCACTCCAGGAACGTATTCCCGTACTGTTGATTCAACTACCTCCTTGGATTATGTCAACAATGGCTGACCTTGAAACCTTTCTTGCTGCATTAGATTCTTCATATCGATATGCAATCGAGTTCAGGGACTTCTCTTGGTTGACAAATAAGGTCTGGAGCTTACTGGAAGATTATGGTATTGCAAACGTTATTGTTGATGAGCCCAAACTCCCCATCGATCTTCGAATCACTGCAGATTTTTCATATATCAGATGGCATGGACATGGAGAGAATCCTTGGTTCAACTACCGATATTCAATAGATGAACTACAAGATTGGATTCCTCGATTAGAACAAATTACCGACATTGTGGAAACTACTTTCGGATACTTCAACAACCATTTTGCTGGAAATGCACCACTTAATGCGCTACAGATGCTCTCTCTTCTCGGAACAATCAGTTCTCGACAAGAGCGAAAGCTAGAATCTATGCTTGAATCAGATGTCTTTCTGCAAACAACTTTAGATGAATTCTAGTAAACTGATTGAATTTGGGCCCTTCCATTTTTAAAATCGAAGGACCTCAAATCAAAAATTCAAGTTGTTCTTATCTTCGTTTCAGTACAACACCTACGATAACTAAGAGGGCTACTGCACCTATTCCTCCGACTATAAGGTATATTTCTGTTCCAGTTGAAGCCCCATTGAACGTGTTATATTCAGTGTCTATGACTTCTGCCGAACCATCTTCATTGACATTCGCAGCAGCAGTGAAGTATTCTAGATCTATGGAAACGCCTACATCATATACATCTGCCGAGAAAAATCCAGTTATACCAGTTTCTAAATTAGTGATATAGTTGAGTCGAGCATATTCATCAATATATGTGGCATTGAAATGAGTACTGTTGAATTGATAGTAACTCGCCATATCCTCCATTTCTTGAGGTGGTCCAAATCGATTGACCTCAGTCAGATTGAAATTCGTACCGTTAGCTAAACTGGCACTTACAGGTAATATGAGCCTAATGAAAGCACTACCTTCATCTCCCATTTGGTAGTAATCAACTTGTTCTCCATTCACATACATATACACCCATGTTGGGGGCGCTTGAATATCAAAGAACATATCACCATCTGTCGGTGGATTTGCTACGAATTTGAATTGGACCACATCTCCAAGACCAAGCTGTTTATCACCTAATGGAAATGACATTGATTGATTTTCGCTCTCTGCGGATGTGACTTTCCAACCAAAGATTGCATTTGTTGTAACACTCGAGTGCCATGAAATCATGTTGCCAGATTGGGCTACAGCAAATGAACTACTCATAAACAAAAAAGCTGTGAAAAACATAGCCAAAATTAATTTTGTAGGAATCTTTCTCATATTTTATAATCCTTCATAACTCATTATGAAACTTGAGTGAAAATTCGTGCTCTAATAGTTCTAATAAGTCTACATGTAATAGATAGATGAATTTGACTTGGTTTCTGGAAATAATGGGTTAGAGCTCCATGAAGGAACGATAATCATTGTTGTCAAAGGAAAAATACAATTCTGCAAACACTCGAAGAGGCTTGTGAATCTCATTGTTTCAGTACCAATCGATATTCTCTAAACGAACTTGAAGATTGGATTCCTCGTTTAGAACAAGTGACTGATACAGTTTCAACTACTTTTGGATACTTCAACAATCACTTTGCAGGAAATGCTCCTCTCAATGCTCTCCAAATGCTCTCTCTTCTCGGAATAATCAACTCTCGACAGGAACGGAAACTGGAATCCATGCTTGAATCTGATACCTTTCATCAGACATCATTGGATGAGTTCTAGCACAAGTCTTTCAGGCTTCCTCTAACAACTGCCATCTCGAAAGCTTGATAACAATATGGGCTGTAGGCTGTGGATTCTGTAAGAAACCATTGTTTGACCAAATACATAAGTGTGCAAAGAGTGAAGGTTACAGGGAACATAGTTGAACTCAATGAACAGACCACCCAGATGGGCTTATCTTCTCAGTGGTATTCTGATTGCGATGAGCAGTCTGCTTGGTGTGACAATTGTGTATGTACTTCTGGAAATGCTCCCTCTAGGGATGGACATTCAAATGCCCCTGTTATTCATCGTACTTCCTCTGATCATTCTTATAACATTAACAACATTAACAATGGCAGTACTGCTAACGAAGAAGAGTGCGTAGTCATCATAAGACATTGCAAACGTGGAATCTTCCAATAGTATTATTGAAATCATTTATTGCCATCTCGAAAGCTTGATAAGCGGACCCAAGACACGGAGCCGAGTCAGGTGAATAATTGATGAGCTTTGAAATTATTGCTGAGCCTACAGTTAAGTGCCCCAAGAGTTCACAACCCAGACGTGGTCGTGGTTTCAGTAGAGAAGAGACCTCTCAAGCAGGTCTTACTATTGATGATGCTCGCAAGATGGGATTAATAGTAGACCTCAGGCGAAAATCCGTTTATCCAGAGAACATCGAAGCTCTTAAGCAGTACATGAAAGACCTTGAAGAAATCATTGCTGCACTTGCTAAGGACGAAGTAGTTGTTGCTAGTGCTAAAAGTACAGATGATGCAGTAGCAGAGCTCACTAAACTCAGAGCTGTCAAGGCATCTGAAGCACCACTTTTGTTTGATGCAGGAATCAAGTCAATTTCCGATTTGGCATACTGCGATATAGCCAAGGTTGCGAAAAAGACAGGAATAGACGAAGATCGTGTTACGGCAATGGTAAAGGCTGCACTGAAAAAAGTGTAGTCTGCCATAATTATTCTCCGGGGTGATCGAGCTGGATTATTCGCAGATCATCTCTAAATTATCGAAAGCACCTAGGGTGCGATATCCTGTAATCCTCCCGGATTTCTTTGTGGACCATTTCGTGCTGGTACCCACGCTTGAGGAGTTCATAGAAGATATCCGAAAACTTGCACATCAAGGTGGCGGTAACTTGCTAGGGAGTGAACAATTCATCCGCCGTGGAGGTAATTGCGTAAATACCGCCTCAGCTCTTTTTGCTTTGGGTATTGATTCAAAACTAATCGTGACTACTGATGAATATGGTAAATCACTTCTTGAAGCCCTTGCACCATCGGGTCTCGACCTTAGTCATATTCATACAGATGGACAATTGTCAAGTACGGTATCATTAGAAACTGAATTTGAGGGGCGCAAAGTCAATATCATGGTCAGTGATAGTGGCTCGGCATCTGATTTCAAATTCACAGATCTTAGTTCCGCAGATATTCAATTAATCGAAAATAGCGGACTCGTGGCACTTGTCAACCTAAATCACAATAAACATGGTGCTGATCTTGCACATGATCTTTTCAAAAAGGTTAAGGAATCTACTCGCGCAATAACCTTCATGGATATAGGAGATCCATCAGGCAATTCCGAATTAGTTGAACCCCTCCTAAAAAAAGCAATTAAAAGTGGAAACCTTGACATTCTCGGTCTCAATGAGAATGAGGTTGGTTGGCTCTCATGGGCGCTCACGGGTCAAGAACACTGGTTGAATATTGTGAATAATCCTACAGATTGGATCAAAGGTGCGAAGCTAATATCACAGGAAACAGGCATTCGCGTCATTCTGCATACTCCACACTTTGCGGCTAGTATTGTTGGAGATACGGTTGTTTCAGTTCCTGCTTTCAAGGTTGAAACCAAAATTGCCTGTGGTTCCGGTGATGCATTCAATGCAGGACTTATCTATGGGCTGCTTCTTGATTTGGACCATATAGAGCAGCTGATTTTAGCAAATACAGTTGCCGCAATATATATTTCATCACAGGACTCTAACCATCCTAGCAAAGGCGCAGTGATACATTTTCTAAAATCAAAACCAGTGGTTTCAAGCAATGGTAACAAGTTACTTATGGGGTAATTACAACCGTTCAATGGGAATTTAACCGCTAAGTTAGGTGTAAAGATTTGCAACTTGATCGCGTATTGACAAAATTGAAGTTTGATGAGTCAGTACTAGGTTATGCATTAATCACAAATGATGGTCATCCTTTTCTATCATTTTCACTCCCTGATGAAGTTCTACCACGAATAAAAGGTACTCTCAAAATTCATGCAAACGATTTGAAGTTGATGAATATCCTTTCAGATCAGGGTAGTGTGGTTCTTGCTCGAGTTGATCCGAAGTGGGTGCTTGCGGTTCTCTTTGAACCGGAGCTTCATCTTGGTGGTGCTCTATCACGAACTCAAGCTGTAGTTAGTCTCCTTACTCAAGTAGATTTACCACCTCCTCCAATGGCTACACCAGAACCTGAAATCGCTGTAACACCAGAAGAGCCTGCTCCTATTGTACAAGAAGTCGCAAAAGAACCCATAATGGTTGAAAAAGGTGAATCTATTCTCCATGAAAAGGAGGAAGAATCAGAACCTGAAGAAATTAGGGTTTTTCATGGCTGTGTTGTATTGAGAGGGAAGAACTACAATGATGCAGTATCCCTTGACTCAAAACTGAACTTAGCGTTGAAAAGAACTTACGCGAATCTTGGTGTCGATATTCTTCTAGTCATTGACGAAAAGATGACCGTCTACAAGATTGCTGAGAAATTAGCAAAACCTGTTGAACGAGTGTTAGACGCGGTCACATGGTTTGTGAAGAATAGCATAGTTGATGTTGAATGTCCTGACCATCAGGATCCCGAACAGAAGGAACTTGTCGAAATGCCTCTCTTTGAAGGAAAAATTGACAAGGCCAAAAAACAACATCGAGCTGTGCTTGAACTCTGCGATGGAACACGATCACTTCAACAGATCGCAAATGTTCTAGGAATTCCATATTTCGATGCTCTACAATGTACTATTCCATATCGTGGAAAATCGCTACATTTTATTCGCACTGTTAAAATAACAGGTGGTTAAACCAAATGGGTATTAAAGGAAAATTAGGATGGCAATTAAAAACTGATAAAGTATCAAAAGTGCTCTTCCAAGCAAGCTATCGTGAACTCATGAATTTACTAATGAGTACAAGTGGAAGCGTGGAAGAAATCAATACAAAGATGAAGGACATCGGCTTTCGAGTTGGTGAAACCCTTCTCATGGATTATGCGGACCGAATTAGAGAACATGCTGCATCATTTGGCGAATTTTCAAAGACACTACATCTAGCATACAAGGTAAACTCGGGTCAGGAATTTACGTCTATCGAGATCAGCGATGACAAGAGAACGATAAAATTCACTGATGAGAATTGTCCAATTTGTCAGGGTGTGGTAATCTCTGACATGCCTGGGTTGCAATACTGTGTCCTTGTAAGCGGCGTCTTTGATGCAGTTATGAAACTGCGTGGATTCTCCGCAGAAAGTTTTCAGGAATCATGCAAAGCTTTAGGTGACGATGCTTGCACCTGGACCTTACGTTTACTAGCTTAAACTGATACTATCTCAAGATAAGCACAAGCTGTATGGAATAGGTATAAAACATTAGACGAGAGAATAAAATATACAATCCAACGATTTGGAGGTATTCACATTGGGTCAAGGTTTAGGCACGCTGTTCGGACTCATTACTGCATTCGGAATTGCATTTATTGTGATGACATTTGGAATATACATGCCTGAGGATTTGATATCATCTAGTGTTGTTACTGACTTTTTAGCTAACGCAGATCTAGAACTAAGACTTGCTGTCGTTGGGACAATTCTCTATCCATCAGCTTTAGGCGGCTCAAGTTTAGGCAGTATTGTTGGATACGGTGCGAGTGGCGCCTCTGTATTGATGTTTGTTACTTGGGGAACCGGGGGATTAATTGCTGGTTTAATGTCGAAAGACTTCCTCCAAGGAATTCTTTCTGCAGTCTTCGCTGCAATTCTTGGAGCTATTCTTACTTGGCTATTATTCTTCATGATATCTCCAGGATTTGACATTATGGCTATATTTTCAAACGAATCTCTATTACTGATGCAGGTCGCTCTAGAAGGAGCTATCTACCCATGTGTTGCTTGTGCTATAGGTGGTCTCTTGGGCGGCGGTATTACTAGGGACCGTTAGAATCAAACCTCACGAAGTTGGTTCCCACATTCTGAACAGATTAGTGGATTTGATTTAAACACTGCACCACATTCACAAGTTGTTTCAATTTTTTCAGGAATTGGTTCTTCAGCTTGTCTTCTGACTCTTTCAATGATGACTGTGATAGGAATCGCACTGGGAATCGCACAGAGTGATATGATTATTGAACCAATGAAATGATACATTAAATCGAAGTTTCTTGTCGGTGCTATCCAATATCCTGGGTCCAAAAGCAAGACTGATACAAGAGAAAGAATTCCAAGAATAAATCCTGCCCAGAGCGTTGAACGAACAGTATTCCATCCTTTTTTTGAAAACAGTCCTATAATTACACCAATTAGAATCCAAGTGAGGATGTATTGAAGTGATGAAATTGGATTGAATAATCCAACAAAAGACAATCTGAGAGCATCACTTCCACTAAGAAGGAACCATATCATACTATACGGCCATGAGTATATTGGGTCTGATAAACCGACTAATATCGTTAATAGCAAAGATCCGACCAGAATCCCAATAATTCCACCTAGTAGATTTCTCATTTAATCTCCTCAGAATTACTAATTACATTTGAAATTCATTTACCTCTTAACAGTTTTTGAATAATCATCGTTTGGAGATTAGAGCCCATAACCACAATGCTTTTCTTAAATCTTTGAGCAAAAGAGCTTGAACGGGCTGGAAGTAGTTCCACTACTATGCTTGAGGTATATTAAGATGTCCAAAGATTTAGAGCGAGCTCTATCAAAGCTACGATTTGACGATCAGGTTCTCGGTTATTCACTGATGACAAAAGTTGGACGCCCCTTCGTTAGCTTTGCTTTTCCTGACGAACTCTTTCCACGAGTGAAGGATAGTATCAATCTATACAAGAAGGATCTTCGCCTCATGACAATTGATACTGATAAGGGTCTAGTAGTTCTATCTCCTGTCGATAACAATTGGATTCTTACGGTTCTCTATATACCAGAGCTTCAATTAGGATTAGCTATCGCAAAAACAAAGAATGTGCTTCGTTTACTTGAAGGAATTGAGCTTCCACCTCCACCAGAAGAATTTGAGGAGTCATCCGAAGAAAACCTACAAGTTCTTGAAAGCATCGCTATCAATGCTTCTGCAGTTGAAGAAACTCCTACCATTTCTGGTACTGTTGCTTCTTATACACCTCAAACGATTACTAAAGCAGCAAGTGTTCCAGTAGTGGAATTATCCCCCGAAGATTTCAATATATCAACAACTACAATTCCTAAAAGAGGACCCCAATATTCGACAGCATTAACATTGGATTCAGAGATCAATTCTGAGATGAAGAGTCTCTATCGAAACTTTGGTTTTGATGTTTTAATGCTAGTAGATGGATCAAATAATGTAACGAACATTGCTGACTCAATGTTCCAGCCTACGGGCCGAGTAATTGACCTGTTGAAATGGAGTGCAACGAGGGGTATTATCATTGCACCAAGAGTTGTTGAAGGTTCTGCTGAACAGACAGAATCCAGAAGCAGCGGATCTATGGGCAAATATGTGAAATGCCCTAAATTTGAGGGTGCTCTCGACAAAGTATCTGGTGATGATTTGAACATTATCCGACTCTGTGATGGTAAGAAAACCCCTGAGCAGATTGCTGAAGCTACTAGTTTACCAATGCCCAAAGTAATGCAAACTCTGGCAAAATACAGAAAATCCGGTCTTAAGATGATTGGTCGAACTATCAAATAATTACAAAGAGGTCATAACCAATGCCCAAGATAGAAAATCCATTGTTACTAGGTTTCTATGCCTATTTTGTTGACAAGATTCTTTCAGAAACTTCCAATATCGATGAAGCTAATCAGAAACTTCGTGATTTAGGACATGAGATCGGTAAACAAATCTACCTCAATACTGAGATTGTGGAGAAAACTAAAGACAGTGTAACCACTCGCGAAGATGTTGCAAAGCTTATTGATGTAGTCTACAAGATTCTCTACGATAAGAAACCAGATGACGTCGATATGAAAACTGCAAGAGGTTCTGTCCGAATCAGTGACAAAGAATGTGTATGGTGTCAAGAGGTTAATTTAGAAGGAATGAGAGGCTTTGGTTACTGTGAGATATTTAGTGGGATACTCGAAACAATACTCGAGTTTAAGGGTGTAGAGGCCAAAGTGTTTCAAGAGATGAGTCGAGCTACAGGTGCAGAGATGTGCACTTGGAATGTGCGTCTTGGATAGAATATCACAACAAAGCACTTAACTCGTATTCACACAAATGCAATTACGTTGGGGTTAATTAAATGTCAAAGCAGGATAAGGTGATTCCTTGGTGGCAAGGCAAACTAAAAGAGCGCGAACTGATGGTAGCGTTTTTCGCTAAAACTTGGAATAAACTTGGTAGTAGAATTGCAGTTATGTTCCCTGATCGTGTACGTGATCTTTACTATTCTGCTGGAAGGCTTGCAGGTCTTGAAGCACAGAGAGAATATTTCAAAGTTGGAAAACAGAAACCTCCTGGTGATTTCAAGGGAATAGTCGAATTTATCAAAATGGCATTGGAAACTCTGATTGTGCCTTTTGGTGAAATAAAAATCGCAAAACTGTATAAACTATGGCTTGACGAAGAGGCAATAATTGAAATTGAAGATAATCCCTATGCGTCAGGATCTAATGCAGAAGACGTCTCCTGTTATTTCTTGAAAGGATTCATCGAAGCAGTACTTGAGTACCTCACTGATTTCAATAGAATCGAGTATGAGAAACTAATCGTTGTAGAGGATACTTGTATGTCTATGGGTGCCGAAAGCTGCACTTTCAAGATTACACTGACTCATCCTGCGCGTGGTGGAAACCAGTAGTGCAACCCTTCAACAATCCATTTGCTTAACTACTAAAACATAATAAGCTTCATGGTGGTAGAAAATATATGAGCAGCCAATGGACTAAACGAATCCTATTAGGATTATCATTTGCACTCCTAACTTGGGGTATTATTGGTGTAGCTCTGTCTAGTTCTGGGTCTGGTGGAATCAATCTACTTGCTCAGGATATTCCAACTGACGCTAATAGCAATCTAGCTACACTTGATTTGGGATTTTCAATGTCCACGATAAGCAGTGGGACAATTAATGTTACACTTGATGCGCTCGCTTGGGCGGGAATTGGAACACTTAGCTGTTTCGATAGTTGGATATCCAATGCTTTGGACTTAGGCTTTGTTGCACTGATCATAGGAACGATTTCTGTAGAACGTACAAAGGATAAGCGCCTTCTCAAACTGCGTGATAGAATCGCAGATGAGGTTTCTGCTAGTCCTGGTGTACATCTTCGTGAACTTCATCGAACGATTGGTTGTGCAATGGGTGCTCTTCAATATCACTTGAAGAATCTTGAAAAGGATGGTGAAGTGGTATCTCTCCGAGCTGGAAATGTGAGACACGTCTTTCCACCTAATTACTCAAGTGAAGAGCGAGTACTTTTACTGACAGCACTTTCTAGGAATCCTACCATAAGTTCAATTCTGATAGAGTGTTTGAAAAATGGTCAAACAACACAGGCTGAGATTAGTAGAGATCTTAATGTAGATAAGAGTCTCATATCTTACTACACCAGTAGTCTTCTCAAAGCTGACATCCTAAGATCTATCAAAGTCTTCGGACGAGAGAAACCGGTCATACTTACTGATTGGGCTCGTACAGCGTTGACCTACTCAGATATTTTATCATAAGCGATTTTTGGATATAGTACAATAACTGGTCGACCTCTATCCTTATCTTCAAAATGGATAGAGCCCTTCACAGATATAATGACAGAGATTCAAGTTTTTCATAGGTGATACTGAATGGCTGATGATGAATACTTAGATGCAGTAGACTATACTCGTGATGACATGGATGTTGAGGACTTTGGTGAAATTAATTTTGCAGTGAGATTAGCCGATGTTTCTCGAGTATACAGTGCTGGCCGCAAGGAGATACAGGCTCTGCGAAATGTGAATCTAGACGTAAAACTAGGTGACTTTGTTGTCATAGCTGGCCATTCTGGTTCTGGAAAGACAACCCTTCTCAATATTATCGGAGCCATTGATTTGAGCTCTTCTGGTAGAGTCTTTGTAATGGATGTACCAATCAATGATTATGATGAGGCATTTCGGTCCTCCTTCAGATTGAATAATACTGGTTTCATATTTCAAAGTTACAATCTGATATCAACATTAACCGCAATAGAGAACGTACTGTTTCCAATGCAACTTTCAGACAGTAGCCATTCAAAACTTCAAGATGAAGCAATCAAGTTACTTGAAAGAGTCAAAATGGATGATCGTGCGGACCACCTTCCTTGGCAGCTCAGCTCTGGTGAACAACAAAGAGTTGCAATAGCTAGAGCAATGGCAAATGATCCCCCCATCATACTTGCTGATGAGCCTACTGCAAATCTTGATGGTGAAAGTGGTCAGATGGTTCGTGATCTTCTAATTGAATTGAATCAAATGGGAAAGGCAGTCATTGTAATGACCCATGATCAGGGAATAATCACTCAGTCAGGTATTCGCAGATTCGAGATGGTGTCTGGGGAGTTAGTTGAACATGTCTGAATTAGAGACCTATGCTTCGAAGGATCTGAAGAGGCGCCCATTTAGATCAACACTTGTTCTGTTCTCTCTAACTAGCGTAGTGGCTTCTACGACATTTATCTTCTTATTTGGAAATGTGCTTCTTGATGTTTCTGTGTATTCGTTCACAGGGAATCTTTCCTCTTCTATGGGAATGTTCTTCTCAACCTTCGTCTGGTTTATTCTACTACTTGTCTTTATACTGGGAGCTGTTGTGGTTTCATCTACTTCATCCTTGGAGATGGTCACAAGACGTCGTGACATTGGACTAATGAAAGCAGTAGGTACGACAATGGATACCATCTTTGATTTCTTTATGGCTCAATCCGTAATCTTGCTCCTAGCAAGTGTCATTCTTGGGCTCACCTTTGGAACTATATTTTACATACTCGGAATGATTTGGCTAGCTTCCTATCTGACAAATGTTCAATTTACAATGGACTTTCCATTCATTCAACTTGGATTGCTTGCAGCTATCTACATATTTGCTGGGTACTACTCATCACAGAAACCCATCTACGATACTGTTCAAGAATCGCCTTCACTAGCTCTAAATCCCGATGTTGGTTCTAAAGTCACCAGATCCGGTTTTCTCGATAGTTTTGGTTTGGCATTTCGCATTGCAGCAAAAGGCACCGGCCGAAGAATTCGTGGCACTCGTAGAACGATGATATCTCTGTTTCTAAGCTTTACAATTGCATCTCTCCTTTGGATGGGAGGTGGTGTCGTAGAAACAACATCCAATGCCTATATGATGAGGTCTATGGGAACAAATGTCATTGCAGTAGGGAACTCATCACTATTGGATCAATATTATGAAGCATATTCTCCATATGGCAAACCTCTCAATGATTCATTTAATTATCTAAAATCCTCACATTTGATCAACACATCACTTTTGGATGAGCTAAAAGACGTACTTGGAGTTGTTGCAGTAGAGTCTCGTCTTGTTGTATTTTCGGATGTACAAGAAGGTGATGGGATTGTTTGGAATGATTTGATAGAAGATTATACCCGGATTGGGAACGGCCGTGAAGATACAGCGCTTCTTGTAGGTGTTGACTGGGAATCTACAATATCCGACTGGTATTTTGAGGGGACAAGACCAAACAACACTGAGGTATGGATTGGAGGAACACTAGCGACCGATATGTTTGTAGATCCTCTCGTGCAATCTTTGGGTTTCAGAGGTCACTCCCTATCAGTAAGTGCGCGAACGTTTGATACCCTGAATGGGGGAATGCTTGCAATTATGGACCAATCCGTTTTACAGAGCGTTGTCGGTGTTACTGGAAGTAATTTAGCTCTTGTCCAACTCGACTACTATGATGATGCAGTAATTTCCACAATTGAGAATCTTGCTCAGAGCTATGGATTTGCTATTTATAGACAACAAGATGTTTTGGATGAAAATATTAATGTCATCCACACAATTTGGATTCTATTGAATCCATTAGCAATAATGGCTCTAGTCGGTGCTTTTCTCGGTCTCTTGAACTATCTTCTAGTTTCAGTATTTGGTCGACTTAGAGACTATGTCATCATGCGGTCCATTGGAGCGAAACCTTCATTCATTGCTAGGGTGATGATTGCAGAGGGATTGGACATTGGTGTGAAATCAGGATTACCGGCACTGTTTGTGGCGGCACTTCTAAGTATCTATACTCTCATACCTGAAGCTGCTGTTCCAACTCTGGCCTACCTTCCAGTGTCCATTGTCACTATATTCATTTCAATGCTGGTGGTGATTTTACTTGCATCTATTCCTGTCTATGTTTTCTTCATGTCGCGAAATGATCTAAGGGTGTCAGAATTTTCATCTTGAGTCGTATTGAACTGATTTTCAATTCGACTCATCCCTATTTTATTTTCCACAATGGATCATCAAGCACATACTGGAAACCAATTGCTCCTTGACTTATCCCTCCATCTTCGGATATGTAAGGGTCTGGAATATACTTCTCCAATCGAACAATCCCTTTGATGGAAACTTGTTTTCCGATAACTTCATCCTCCCACGAAGATAAATTTCTGACGTAGATTACTCCTTGATTCTTCAAGACAACTACGGCGCCTCCTTTTGCATTTTCAGCTCTTCCGCTGAAACTAGCAATCTGATTGATTATGTCGTGTAAAGGTTCTTCGTTCATATAATTGAAGGAATGATGCAGAGCAATAAGACATTACTTGGTTTCTAATACTTACTCAGTATTCACATCTTGAGCAATATTCTTTAGACTTCTGCTCCGAACTAGGTTGAGGAATATTTAATGACGTCCGAAGAATCTCAAGAAGAATTCTCAATCCACTGGATACGAGATTTAGTAGATGAAGTTCTCGAACGAAGCCCAGAACAATATCTGATCGTGACTGGTAAGAGCATGAGTGGTAGTGTACATATCGGGTTCATGAAAGAGATAATCATTGCAGACGTCATTAAGCGAGAACTTCATGCACTAGGTAAAAATGCAAAGACCGTGTTCATTTCCGATGATTATGATCCAATCAGATCATTCCCACCAAGTTTGACCCTCTCTCCTGACGAATACATGGGTGTTCCATATTCAGATGCTCCTGATCCGCATGGGTGTTGTGAGAGTTTAGGTGCACATTGGACGAATGAACTTGTCGAATCATTTCCCGAATTTGGAGCTGACCCAGAGGTTGTATTGCAATCAAAGCTCTACGAAACAAAAGAGATGCTTAATGCTGTTCGTACCTGTCTGGTGAATACTGAAACAATCCGGGAGATTCTGATTGAATATGTGGCACGTGACTTTGGTGACAAACAAAGGGCTGAATATATAGAGTCTATGAAGACTTGGTATCCTGCATCAGTTATTTGTCCAGTTTGTGGGCGGATACAATCTGGTGGAAAGGGTTCGATAGTACCGAATCGAGTAACCGCATACAACCAAGAAGAAGATGAGGTCTCTTACGAATGTGCTCACTGTGGGCATTCTGAAACTGCTAAATTTGACAAGCTGAGACTGAAATTATCATGGAGAGTAGATTGGCCTGCGAAATGGTATGTCATGCAAACCACAGTTGAACCCGCAGGTAAAGACCATGCTGTGAAAGGTGGTTCATATGATACTGGATTGGAGATGTCCCGTCGTGTATTTGGTTGGTCTGGACCAGTCAAGGTTCCCTTTGAATGGGTTCGCCTTGCTGGTAAAGATATGGGTACATCAAAAGGCAATATCTTTACACCACGGTCATGGCTGAATATTGCACCTCCAGAGTTATTCAGATACATGGTCTTGAGAACTGACCTTGAAAAATCAAACAACATTCAGACTGATCTAATTCCAGATTTAGTTGATATCTACGAAACTTTCGAACGAACCTACTATGGACTTGATGATGTAGATAATGAGAAAAAGGACTTTGCAAGGGTACTTTATCCTAATACCGAAGTCCGCCCGGTTAGTGATGAATACATACCAAAACTCTCATTCAAATTTGCTATAGTGACTTCACAGCTTCAAGAAATACTTGGTGAAGAAGTAATTCTGGGACGATGTTATGATGTCTTGAAGAAACAGCACAGTCTAACTGACATTTCACCAGAAGCAAAGGCATTGATACCAACAAGGCTTTCACGAGCTTTAGCATGGGTTAAAGAATTTGGTAGTGAGCAGGACATAGTTGATGTTCCCGAAACTGTATCTGACGACATCATAGCCACACTGACAGATGACGATAAGCGCTTTTTATCTAGGTTTGTTGAGATTCTTGAGAAGGCGTCTTTGGATGATGACGGTATTCAAACAGCGATATTCAACACTGCTAAGGAAGTCGAGATTAAACCTAAACGAGCTTTCCAAGTGCTCTATAGAATCCTTATCTCAAGAAAATCTGGCCCTCGATTGGGTCCTTTCCTGCTTCTGCTAGGAACTGATTGGGTTCTAGAGCGCATTCGAAGTTTGCTATAGAGCTAAAAGTCTATCGAAAATTGGTCCCCTCAACACGTTTATTAGCACTTCACATTTCGACGACTCCAATTTAGAGGTCAGGAGTTCTATATCAATGCTGGGAAGCCTTAGAGAACGATATCAGCGTGTAATGATGCCAGTTGGAAGAGTGATTGCCAAGACTGGAATCACTCCCAATATGATTACTGGACTAACTGTACTTGTGGCTCTTGTCACAGCTTGGTTCTTTGTCATTGGAGACCTGTTGATTGGATTGGCATTTCTAATCCTGACAGTTGTTATGGACATGTTTGATGGTGCCGTCGCTCGAGCAGCCGGCTTGGGATCAAAGTTCGGCGCTACCTTCGATCATGTTCTTGATAGATATGCAGAATATCTCTTCATGCTAGGTTTAATGATGGGACCAATTGGAACAGTTGCAATTACATGGTGGCCATATGCCCCCGGAGATAGCTTTGTTCCTTGGTTTTGGGGTTTCTTTACATTGTTTGGTATGATTATGGCGAGTTTCACCCGTGCAAAAGCAGAATCTGTAGGTGGGATGGAGAGCTGCACGGTTGGAATTGCTGAACGTCAAGAAAAACTGATTTTGCAAATTGTAGGTATTCTCTTACTTGCTCTACCCACGACTAATATCTGGATAGATGCTCTGGCATATGTCCCATTTCTCATGAACATCTTTATTGCATTGGATATAACCAACATACTTGCTTTGTGTATTGTAGTTGTTGGAGTTCTATCTCACGTCACTGTTGCACAGAGACTCATATACGCT
>CAZMBV010000014.1:0-24284 GCA_964564335.1 uncultured archaeon | reverse complement strand
ACTTACTCAGCAGAGTTTGAAGTATCCTTCACTTTACCCTTTGGTACTATTTCTTCTTCCACGAACCGATTTGCACAGCGAGTGAGTACCTTTGGTAGAGTTGTGTATTCCATCTGGTCATCGCTGAGTCTGTGGGGTTGGAATGGACCATGTCTGCGAAGATAGTCAGCCATCTCCATACCGCGTTGTCGACTAATATCAAAGGCGACATCATCAAATAGATCAACTGGACCAATTAGCATTCCATTTGAAACTTGGAAACCAAGAGCTACAACTCTGGGTGGACCATCAAATCGAGTGCATCGTGAGTCCTTCAAGCCCACAGGTAGAAGTGGACCAGTGTGGGAACCGCGCATCCATCCAGATACAAGATGAGGAAGGGTGAATGCTTCCAGTACTTCACCCATAGCGGGCAGGCCAGAGTGTGCACGTACTATTGCAACTGGATCATCTTTTCCAACGTACTTACCTGCAACTGCGTGAAGTTTGTCAGTGCTAACAGAAGCTGTAATCATGCCATCAGCACGATAGACCTTCTTGATGGTGTACCTACCAGTACTACCAAGAAGCGCTAGGATATCGTACATCTCTTCAGGTGCCTTCATTTCGATGAAACAAGGTACTTGTGCATGGATATCCTGAATAACAAATCTGAATCCATCATGTAAATTAGGATCTATCACAAGACCTGCAGTATTGAATGGGTCTGCAAAGATCTTGAAAAGTGGATAATTGTATGCACCAGGTTCAGTTTTGTCAGCCATAAATACAACAATGGGATCAGATTTACGCTCCTCAAACGTCATCTCAGCTGAACCTGGTCCCATACCCTTTACATTACCGCTGAATGTGTCAGCAAGAATATCTTGGCCAGCTGCATAAATCTTCTTCTCACGGGCGAGTTTGGTACCTTTGATGAAAGTATCCCAGGCAAGCTTGTGGACTTCTTCGCATCCTTCACCCTTGTTGTGAGTCATAATAAGTTCGAGATCGTCACCTGCGTTGGTAACATAGAAGTCGTTGATAATCTTCTTCTCGACTGCTTCCTTCATCTCCTTCCTTGCAAGTTCGAACAGGAAGTCGGGAACTATAACGTGTCCAGCTAGTGATCCAATGTCTGCTTTAATCACGCTAATGGTAGTTTCAACCATTTGCATTTTGCTCCTTCAATCATTCTTTTTTCGTTCGCAAGAGCCGTAAAAACAGTCCCCCGCTGTGACATCATACTATTCTTTACCCATATAATAGTTATCATTAAGTCAGACAGAGAAAATGTTACAAATCGAAACTAAAATACCTTCATCATATCCTGTATCTTCTTGGTCATCGCTAGAGCGTCATCCCATTCCCTCTGCCAGAGATTTCTTCCGAAAATGAGACCTGTAGCACCCTGTTCGAGACACGCTTTGGCTCTATGAACGACTTCTTCATCGCTCTTCATGCCTCCACCGGAGAAGAGAACAAGGCATTTACCAGCAGTTTTTACTACTTTGCTCACCCCTTCCTCATAACTCAATTCCATTTTGTCATAGGGGTTTCGTTGCTGAGATCTAGTCTTAGGATCATCAACAGGTACATTCAGTTTCACAATGTCCGCTCCCAATTCATCTGCAACACGTGCTGCATAATCTATGGCAAAGAGCGAATCTTGACCACCTTTCTTGTCTACAGCTTCTCCGCGAGGATATGCCCACATGATAATTGGCATTCCATATCTCTCAGCATCTGCCTTTACCTTACGAAATTGTGTGAAGTCAGTATGCTGATTTGGACTTCCCACATAGAGTGTGTATCCAATCGCATCAGCACCAATACGCACTGCATCTTCGACTGAGCCGGTCATTGGAGAAACAGGTTGAGCTGCGGAGGGAATACGTGTCTTGCCATTAATCTTCAGAACAATAGGAACCTTCCCAGCGTATTTTGGTGCATACTTTTCTGCTAGGCCGAGATGGAGTGCAATTCCAGAATATCCACCCTCTACTGCCAGTTTGAACTGAAATTCAGGATCTGCAGAAGGAGGATTAGGAAAGAAATCAACAGGACCATGTTCAAGCCCTTGATCAATCGGGAGAATCATTAATTTCCCATTGCCAGGCCCATGCTCGTACATCATTCTGTGAAGACGGACTCTTTTTCCCAAGTTCAGGTGGTGTAAATCTTCAAGCTTTGTCATTATATCCAACCTCAATCATAGCGCATTCTGGTATCAATCATATCAAGTTAAACTTACGGATGCGAAAATGGTAAATCATCGTATGTTAGTTGTAAGAGAGTGGTTTGAATGACAGACAAAAAGGTTTCCGCAACCAGACCTGTAACCGAGGATAGAGAACAATATCACCTCGAAGTGAAAGAGGGCGACGTAGCAAAATCTGTGTTGATACCAGGTGATCCCCAAAGAGTGGAGAGGATAAGTTCACTGTGGGATTCATACAAACAGGTTGCAATGCATAGACAATTTGTTACACATACAGGGAAGTACAAAGGCGCAGACATTTCAGCTTGTTCTACTGGAATCGGGGGACCGGGTACTGCGATTGTTATCGAAGAGCTCGCCAATGTAGGAGCAGACACCTTTCTACGAGTGGGTTCATGTGCTACTTTGAAAGAAGACATAGAGATTGGGGACGTTATCATTTCAACTGCATCAGTAAGACTAGATGGAACTAGCAAACAGTATGTAAGGCCTGAATATCCAGCTTCAGCATCGTATGAGGTGATTCTTGCCTTTATTGAGGCTGCAGAAACCTTAGGTCTCACATATCATCTGGGCATATCAGCATCCACTGATTCATTCTATTTAGGTCAGTCACGTCCGGGTTTTGGTGGTTACACGCAGAGTATGAGTGAAACCTTGATCAAGGATCTGGCTAAAGCTAATGTTGCTAATTTCGAGATGGAAACTGCAACTCTATTCACATTGGGTAATATCTTCGGATTTAGAACTGGAGCAGCCTGCGCAGTGTATGCAAATAGAGTTAGAGATGAATTTGCAGTAAAGGGAGAAGCAGATGTCATCAAATGCGGCAATGAAGCTGTGAAAATCCTAGCTGATATGGATAAGGAAAAAGCAGGGAGGAAATATTGGAGCCGGAAAAATTAGGGATCCAAACACTTTCCCCTATTGCAGCAAGACAATGAATATCGGATACGTGGCTGGTGCAGATGTTCTCTGTGGACAAAGGAGGAACCACATATCCGAATAACGGAAAAAGGGGAAAACATCAGGCTTGGTAGAAAACTGTTGGGGGTGGAACTGGGCAAGGGTCAAAGCCAAGAGATGCAACGATTGCCATCGGATTATCATGAAACAGTCAAATCCTATCGATCTGAAAGTAATTCAATCGTGGGGACGCGGGTAGCTTTTAGGCTTGCATAATACGATGCAATGAAAGATATAATCATAGAAGCTACGGTTATCAGGAGTGTTCTGAAATCAATCAAGGTAAATTGCCCACCAGACAATCTCATTATAATGTCAGCAAGAGAGAGATTGACTAAGACACCAACGAGTATTCCGACAAGAACTCCACTGATCATAGGTACAGCTCCTTCTAGTGTCAATATCTTTGCAACATCTTCACCATCCATTCCCAGAGCTCGCAACATTCCAATTTCCCGTCTCCTCGCAGTAGCAGCAGACCAACCACTAAGAACTGCACTAATCATCACTGTGACGAGCACAAAACCAATACTGAGGTCAAGTGTCAATCTGAATGAATCTAGTGCTTGAGAATAGTCAAGGAGAACTGCTGATACAAGGATAGGGTATACACCAGTGATATTTGAGAGAGTTGAAACTGTAATCTCAGGAGTTTGACTATCAAACAGAATTCCTGTTGGTTGAAAGGGCTCACCATCAATGTAGGCCCAAGTTTTATAATTCACAAAGACAAAGATAGGGCTGATGAAAGTGAAAAGAAAGATAGGAACAGAGGATTCACTAATACCAACAATTGTCAGATTGAGTTCATCTGCAATCTCAATCTGATCACCTAGAGACACACCAAAAACGTGAGAGGCATATTTTGAGATGATGCAGGAATTTGCTGCTTGATTGATTACCGAGAAACCAAGAGAGGGTTGCTGTGTTTCAACAAGCCCTAATGATGCCAAGTTCTGGAAGGATTGAGGATCTATTCCAAAGACAAGCCCAAGGTCAACATGGTCTTGATAGTTCATTAATCGATACACACTCGCAAGCTCGCTGTAGCTAGAGATGTTCTGCTGGTTCTTTATTTGATCAATTGCACTACTGCTTGCAGAATCATCAATGTATGTCACTACATTGGTCGAGGAGCTTTGCCAACCCAATGTATTCTCCCAAGAATTTGTTATTGAATACGTGATGTTGGATGAAAATAATAGGACTACTGCAACTGCCAAGAACAAATTGAAGACAAGTATAGCCCCAGCAGAACGGCGTCTAAGACTGGTAGAGAATAACATACGCACAACAGGTTTTGTGCGATATTTGATAGCATTGACGAGTGATGAGGGGCGTGCAAATCTATCAGAGAAACCTGCTGCAAGTATAATGAATCCAGGAATAGCGAAAGCTCTAAACCAGTCATTTCGAATTAGACCTAATCGAAAATAGTCTGAAGATATTTGGATTAGAGCTACTGTGGTGATGAGGGCACCGATTATCTGTAGTGCTTGTATTGATAGGCTACGGAATTTTGTGGGAATTGAGGCTGGACTAGCTACACCGGAATGAGCAGGTCTGAGACTTTCTGCCACCACATCTCTCGTTGCTGAGATTGCAGGAATAGAACCTGCAACGATGGATAAAAGAACTCCAAGAAGTCCAGCTAGAAAATATATTGCTGGATCGAGTATGATTGCTGGTTGGAAGAAGAGATCAGCTTGTAATGGGTTTTGAATTACAAGAATGGAATTAACAAGCTGCGACATGAACGTACTTGTTAATGCCCCAATGACAAGACCAACCATAGACCCAATGATACCAACTATTCCAATCTCTGCTAATAGAACGATGACTATCTGAATGTTTGATGCTCCAAATGCGCGCATCAATCCAGTTTCGAACTTTCGTTCTGCAAATATCATTGAATATGATGAAAACACTCTAAGTGCAGCAACAAAGATTGCGCCCATACTCAGTGCACCTAGAATGAGATCAGTCTGAGCAAGAAAGAGCGATACAAACCAGAGATTATGAGATTTTTGATTTGATATGATGAAATCAGGACTAAAGGATGAACTGTACTCATCTACAAGTGAAGGAATTGCGAAGACATTAGTCACTTCAATTAGTAATTTATTAGTCGAATTATTCGGATACCGGAATCCATAGATATCCCATGCACTCTCAAGGTGGATGAAGACAGTTGGTCCGAAGATACCTTTGTCAAGAGCATTTCCAGATCCTGCAATCTCAAAGAAATGAACTCCTGCTGAAGTGTGCAACTCTATGGTATCTCCTACTGTCAAGTTTGTTAGTTGTAGAGCAGAATCAGATATGAAGCAGTAGGATCCATTGATAGTCGATGATCCATTAGAAATGCTAAAGCTTCCTAGATCACTCTCGCGTGCAGGGTCTAATCCGATTAGTATGAAATGGAGCCATTCAGACCCATTTCGTACCTGAGTTGTTTCCTCGATTCGCGGAATTATTTTTTCAACATATTGTGATTGGGATATCCTAGACATCATCTCGGAGGTTATTGGTGATATCCATTTTGTGGATGCAATTGTAATGTCAACAGGAGATGTCGAATTCTGAACATAATCATTAGTACTCATTCGAATCGATGTTCCAATTGAGAACGAAGAGAGTAAGAGACTAACTGAGATTGCTATCGATATGATTGTGAATATGGCAATTCGTCTTCGCCTCAATGCAAACTTCACACCAAGACCAACATAGCCCATCATTTCACACCAACTGTCAATCTCAAGAACACAGTAGATTAGTACAAGCAGTGATTTTTCAGTCTATGTAATTAAAGCTTCTTCGAGGGATATCCCACATACCTTTTATTGATTAAAATTTGATTGATAAATATCGCATCAATGATTTGATGTTTCTAGAGGGCTCTAGATGAAATCAAGCAATATACTATTCGTTAGCATTTTAGCGTGTATACTACTGATTCCTATTGCACCAATGACAGCTACCGCACCCGCTGCGGATCTTAGTGCGCCAATTGAAAGTCGAAGTGTTCCAGCAATGATTAACGACTTCAGTAGAATTGGTGCAATAGAGGGTATAGTCACCCAAATAGATCCAGAGGGTAGTGTCAGAAATGCGATAGGATCTTTCCAAAATGCAAGTTATTATGGAATCTCCTACACTGCCGCCTACCAGGCAGCAGCTGAAGGGCAAATGGCAACCGATACAGGATATGTTGCGGCATGTCAACTTGAAGTGGCTGGAAGGAGTGTTTATCCTACTGGTCGAGTTGGTGATGCTCTTGCTACGTTGACTATTCAAGTAAATCCAATAATTGTGCTGCCTGCAAGTCCAGAAGCTTGGCTTCTAAGTGAACCTACTCTTGAAGAAGCTCAAGTTCTTGCAGATGAATTTGTTTCACTATATGAAGCAGACCTATCCATTGAATTTGAGAGATTGATATCAATAAAGCAGCTCGTTTCAGTGTACTTCAACAGCACCTCTTCTAGTGGTGATAGCTACTCTATTCAATATGTAAGCTTCCCAGCTACTAGTGATGCAGATACAGCGATGTCGGCAATGAGAACTAGATTAAGTGGTCTTGGAGGATTCATGGACCTATTAGGCGGTACTGGATGGCCCATAGAGCGAACTAGTTTCGCAGAAACGATATTCTTCGATCACAAATCTGAAGAGTCCGGGTTTTCTTATATGGGGCTCAATCCGGTGTACATGTATCCTACGGTATTCACACCCTATGTCAGAGCAGATGCCTCACATCCAGAATATGTGGAGGATGTTTATACAGGAATTCTTGGAATAGCAGGTTTTGATACTCCAGACTACGTCACTGATGAAGTTGGTAATGAAACTTATTCCTTGAAGCAACATATAGAATATACTGGTGATATTGAAAGTAAAATGTTCCAAGATACAACTATCAATTCAATCTCGTCGATTGTTGCGGTTACACCGACTCTTTTAGAGATTAATGGCGTCGCAACTGATTGGGATTACGTTAGTAAGGACTTCACCTTCAATTCTTCAGATCCAATTTCGCTTCCAAGTGGTGGATCAGTTCCGGGAGATGCGACCGCGGATGAGATCATTGAAGCAATGATGGTGAGTTATCCAATGTTATTTGCAACAAGTTTGAACATGTCTATTTCATATATGGATCCAAATATGTTCGATGATATCATTGATAGTCTGTGGTCATCTTCAGGTCCATTCCCGGATTTCCGTCAGGAGATATTAGACATGGATTGGTCGATGGTCTTCACTGGTCAACCATATGAGGAAATCAATCAAGATGCTTTGAGAATGATCATGGAACAAGCAGGGATCACTCCGGATTCACTCTTGACTCAAGTCAATGAAACACTGCTTGAAGAGAATCCCATGCAGGCATTAGTTGAAGCATTTATTCAGACAATCGATAACTATCATCTACTGGATATCTTGGAAAATACAACATATTCAAACCCGTATGCTCTAGAAGGATACCTGAATGATTACATCGATGATATTAGTACACTCATTACAAATTTCACCGGTGTAAACCTACCATCATCCTATTCAACCAAGGAAGCTTTTGCTGCCCTTATTGAGGACCACTTTGGACTTGTCCTTCAGGGACTCTGGGATGCTATGGCTGACTTCACAGGTGATACGACCAATATCAAAACAGCTGTTCAAGCGATGATAGATCCCAATCATCTTTCGGAGGAAACAGTACCATACTTTATGGCAAACATGTATGCTAGTGTAGTATCTGAGTACGATTATGGAATGTACATCAACTTTGCACTGCCAGATATGGGATCAGTAGATCCATGGGATCCACCATTACTTTGGCTATCAACCGATGATGTTGTCCTAACATTTGATCTGGACATCTCCAGTCTTGAATTTGAGGGGCCACACTGTACTATCAGAAAATCCGTACCGCAAAGTATGACTGTAGGTAGCAACTTCACAGTCACCATAACTGTAGAGAACATTGGTGATGCTACGGCATACGATCTCAAAATACTTGATGGAATCACTACTGGTTTCAATACCGATAAGCAATACTACTGGAACAGAGCAACCTTGGCGGCAGGAGATACTTGGGAAGTGACTTGTGTATACTCTCCAGAATCAATGGGTACCTTCGTAGAAGTCCCTGCAATTCTCTGTTACTTCAATGCTACCCTTGATTCTTTCAATCCAGGAGACATGGAGAACTGGGATGGAGCAGCTATGTACACCACATCAGCAATATTCTCTGATAGACGAGTTGATGTTCAACAATGGTGGGAAGGGAGTATTCTCGGTATTCCTACTATTATCATCATTGTTGGTAGTGCGGGAGTAATTATCGTAGTGGTAGTCCTTATCGTCAAAAAACGACCATAAACTCAATCAAAATGAAGGTCAGTCCTGAAGCATTTCAGGGCTCGGCCTCTCTATTTTCTTTTTTCTATTACTTGCCTTTTCCAACGTAATAGTAGTCTCCAGAGGCTTTCTGTTGAGTATCAAGTTGAGAACCATCTTTATTGACCCTTGGTCGACCCGTTTGTGGGTCTCTTCTGAAGGTCACACCCATTTCTTTCAGGAATGCATTCATTCCACTTCGCAAGGTTCGGATAGATGATGCCTTTCCAGTTTTCCCAGGTTCTCCGCTAAAGACAATCATGCTATCACTGAGATAGTCTGCCATCAGAATTGAATGTTCAACTATGAAAGCAGTCTTCATGTTATTTCTCACCAGTCTACGAATTGCTGATGAACTAGCTAGTCTCTGTTCAATATCAAGAAATGCGGAAGGTTCGTCTAGCAGATAGATATCTGCTTCACGAGCCAAGCATGCAGTAATTGCTGCACGTTGTAGTTCACCGCCACTCAGATCCTGAAACTGATGTTCCAAGAGGTGTTCAAGACCTAGTTTTTTGATGACTGAAGTTTTAAAATCAGCAGAGTCAATGGTATTTCCTCCAGCCTCTCTCAGATACATTCGTAGACTACCATCATAATCTGTTGGAATGTACTGAGGCTTGTAACTGATCTTTAAGTCGAGACCAGTCATGGTTTTTGTCGGAACCTCGCCCTTATCTGGGTCTAGTTCACCTGCGAGCATTCTAACAAAAGTGGTCTTTCCAATCCCATTCGGGCCAAGAATTCCAATGACTTGACCCTTTGATATCCGACCACCTTTTACATCCAAGGTGAAATCCTCGAATTCTTTGCGCATGTTGCCATATTCTAAGAGGGTCTCTCCAGAAATAAATTCCTCATCTTCTGCGCTCATTCCTTTGAATGAGATCGAAGTGTCTCTGAATCTCATGTTCTCATCAGGAATGTATCCGTCAAGGAAGATATTCACGCCAACTCTTGTGCCATGGGGGTGAGACACAATACCGTAGACACCAGGTTGACCATAGAACATACAGACTAAATCGGACACATAATCCAGAATTGAAAGATCATGTTCTACGACTACGACAGTCTTACCTTGGTCCGATAACTGTCGGATTGCACGGCCAACACGAAGACGTTCGCGAACATCAAGATAGGCGGTTGGCTCATCGAAGAAATAAATATCCCCCTCACGAATGATGGCGGCAGTTATTGCTACCCGTTGTAATTCTCCACCTGAGAGAAACTTCACAGAGCGGTCCCAGATGCTAGTAAGATTCATGTCATTCTTCAAATCTTTAAGTCGACCTGAAGTGTCTAAATTCTCAAGTAGATCACTGATTGGCTTGTCAGCTATATCTTTAATCTTAGGTAGATCTGTGATTGTCTGTGGTTTGTGTACAGGTACGATAGTTCCAGCTTGTATCTTCTCAAAGAAAGGTTGGAGTTCAGAACCACGATACGCTTTGATGATCTCATCCCATTCAGGAGGATCTTCCACACGACCCAGATTTGGTTTTAGCTCACCAGCAAGCATTTGAATTGCCGTGGTTTTTCCAACCCCATTTGGACCAATTAAACCAAGGACTTGACCGTCTTTGGGGGTGGGCATGCGAAATAGCTTGAATGCATTCACTCCATACCGATGGCTAGTATCAGATTCTAGCTCCTCAGGTAGATTCACGATGCGAATCACGTTGTATGGACATTTTTTCACACAGATGGCTTCGCCTGAACAGAGTGCTTCCACAATGACCGGAGGTTTATCTGGACCCTCTGGAAAGACAACGGTTTCGTCACCAGTGCGGACACGAGGACAGAACCTCTGGCACTCATGTGTGCAATCTTTGGGTCTGCATCGGTCTCTGTCTACAATCGCAATACGCATTTGTCATTCAACACCTGTCGACGAGCTATGCGAGGTTGCTGTTTGTGCCTATTTATCGCTTTGGCTTGATGATGTAATCCCTAGAAAAATGTCTAGTTGGAAAACCTTTTGTGCAATCCCGTGAAGAGCTCTCTTGGATAGAACAAGATGAAAATTGTAGACCGTTTATTTGATATCTTCGGAAAAAGACGCGCATTATTAATTGGTGCTGCTACGCAACCGAATGATATCATGGCTCAATTATATGCAGTTCGAGCAGCAACATATCTGAAGATAACTGGAAAAACCCTACCTACGGTTTCTTTGCCAAAGACAGGTGCCGAGGATTTGACTGGCTCCTTGTCCCCGTCTCGAAGGTTGCTAAGAAAGGATTTTTAGCTCAATATACTCCGTACTTCTTGTCGGGATGATGATGAAGTAGGGATGTGAGCGACCTATCAAGCGTGATGATCATTAAACCGCAATCTGACCGATACGCCATTTCATGATCTAAGGAGAATATCCGATAATGAGTCCTTTTGTCTGCAATCACGGTGGGTCTTGTGAAGAGGTTCGTGTGTGTTGTACAGAGACCGAGATGACGTTGACTCGTGAAGATGCGGAACGTATCGAAGCCCTGGGATATGATAAGAAAGATTTCCTCGTGCGAGTGATGGCGGGATTTTGTGAACTACTGAATGTTGATGTACATTGTTATTTCTATGATACCGAAACCAAAGAGTGCATCATTTACGAGAACAGACCTGAAGGCTGTAAATACTACCCAATTATCTATGATATGCGGAAAAGAAAGTGCATAGTTGATTCAGACTGTCCATCTGCTGAAACCGTAAGTAGAGAGGAGATTAGGAAAATTTGCCACAAAGTCAGGAACCTTGTAGAAATCCTGCGGAGAGAGGCGTCACATAATGAAAGCCCTTGCTGACTTGCATCTGCATTCGGACCGCTCAGATGGTCTCAATTCGCCTCAAGAATTAGTCAAGTTTGCTGAAGAAAAAGGGCTAGGTGGCATCGCACTAACTGATCATGATACACTCGATGGATTACACGAATTCATGAGTGCTCCAACATCAACCTCTATCCAGCGTGTACCAGGTGTAGAAGTAAGCACGAAGTATGACGGACATGAACTACATCTACTTGGGTACTATGTCACAGCAGGGGACACTCCCCTGGACCTCAAACTCCAAAGCATCAGAGAGTCAAGAATGACTCGGTTTCCAAAGATGGTTGATAAGCTAAGGTCTCTTGGCATTGAGGTAGATGACAATGCAGTTCAGAAGGTCCTGCACGAGGTAGAATCACCGGGGAGACCTCACTTAGCAAGAATCTTGATTGAGAGTGGGGTGGTCAAAGACATCAATGAAGCATTTTCAAAATTCTTGGGTGCAGGAAAACCCGCATACATTCCTCGAATGAAAATTAGCACAATCGAAGTAATTGGGTTACTTCGAGATTCTGGTGCAGTGCCTGTTCTTGCACACCCTTTAATGATGGAGGATATCGATTTGAAGCAATTGCTACAACTATTGAAATCACATGGACTTGAAGGAGTGGAAGTCGATTATGGCTATCGAAAGCCTGAGTTATTAAGCAAAGTTGAGAGTGTCAGGAAACTAGCCCATAATCTAGATCTCATTGCAACTGGTGGAAGTGACTTTCATGGTGACGATGGACACTATTCTCTGGGAGAGATTGTGGTTCCTGTCGAAACAATTGATATTCTTCACAAGAGAGCTGACCAAATTCGATAAGTGCGCGTGAGAAACTTTAACCGTTCCCATGAGAGAGAAGAAAATGAGATTAGATTGTCCATGAAAACTTTCATTGTTGATGCAATGCTAGGCAAGCTTGCAACATGGTTAAGATTGACAGGTCATGATACCATGTATTCCACCAAGATACATGATGATGAATTTCTTCAAATTGCAATAGATACGGGAAGAGTCCTCTTGACGTCAGACGAAGAGCTCTATCATCGTGCTATAGATGCGAACGTGGAAACAATGTTGGTTCGAGGGTCGGTGGATGAAGAAGTGGCTAGTGTATTCTTGAACTATGAAATAGAACCATTTGCTGATGCCTCAATATCTCGGTGCACCAAATGCAATGGAACTCTAGAGTATATTAGTGAAGAGGAAAAAGAGCGAATCAAATCACTAGTCATGGATAAGACGTACGACTACCACAATGAGTTCTGGTATTGCAAGTATTGTAAGAGTGTGTTCTTCAAAGGTGGACAGTGGATAAATATCAACGAGTACATGACAAGAATTGGAGAACTAATGGAAGAGATGAAGACATAATTCACTCTTCGCGAACAGAAATATCGTATTCGAATGGAATACAGTCTTTGATGGTTCTTGAAAGATGACAATACTCTTGCATTAATTCGACGCATCTTTTGCCTGTTCCAATCTCATCTTCACCAACGATGACTTCACCAGAAACAGTCACCCGTGTGATCTTGTAGCCGTTCCCATCAAATATTACTGTAGCTTTTCCTTTGAGGGATAGTTGTTTCAAATCCATTTCGAATTTGCGTTGAAAATCAAGGAATGTATTGCTCAGGCAACCAAGAATAGCTGTTACGAAGATTTCATCAGGGCAGATGCCTTCACCTCGCCCACCATAGGTTTCAGGAGTGTCAAAGATGATTTTGCGGTCATTTTTAACCGTAGCAGTTCCTCCTGTATGACCATCCCAAACAGAAGAGGAATGGTACTCGAGCTTCTCTGGATATTTCGATTTCAGCCGCATGCTCTATCGCCGAGTACAAATCATCCGCAGACCAAGATTAAGCATTGTGGTTTGGCTACGCAGTAAGTCATTTAAACGCGCATTGCGAGCAACTCTTGGGATTGCTCATGACTGAAAAGATGCAAGCTGCAATGTACTATGGAATCGGTGATGTGCGTTACGAAGAAACCGATATCCCAGAGATAGGACCAGGTGAACTACTGGTCAAAGTAGGTACCGCTCTCACGTGCGGAACTGATGTTAAGACCTACAAGAGAGGACATCCAATTCTGATCAAGCACACTCCGGCACTATTTGGTCATGAATACGCAGGAACGGTCAAAGCCGTGGGAGATGGTGTGAAGAATTTCTCCGTAGGAATGCGTGTAGTAGCAACGAATTCTGCACCGTGCGGAACCTGTTTCTACTGCAAGAGGGATATGCCTAACCTATGTGCTCAACTGAAGGATTCACTTGTGAATGGAGCATTTGCAGAATATATTCGAGTTCCCGAACCAGTAGTTAATTGGAATACACATCCAATTCCGGATTCCCTATCTTTCAGAGATGCTGCACTTACCGAGCCACTCGCCTGTGTTGTTCATGGAATAGAGGAATCCAATATCACACTTGGAGATACTGCAGTAGTTATTGGAGCAGGGCCCATAGGGCAGATGATGATTATGCTTGCAAAAAAGCGTGGTGCATCAAGAGTGATTACATCGGATTTATCTCCATTGCGACGAGAGATTGCAGTAAAAGCAGGCGCGGATATCGCTATTGATCCTACAAAGGAAGACCCAATTACTCGAGTAAAAGAAGAAACTGATGGTCGAGGAGCAGATGTGGTCATTGAAGCAGTAGGTCTTCCGCAACTCTGGGAACAAGCCATAGATATGACAAGAGATGCAGGAACCACAGTACTCTTTGGAGGTGCAGCTTCAGGAACCAAATTTGAAGTGGACACTGTAAGATTCCATTATGGGCAACTCACGCTCAAGGGAGTGTTTCATCTTAAACCCAAACACGTTGAACAAGCTCTTGAACTCATTATTGCTGGTGATGTTGATCCAAATCTCTTGATTTCACATGATATGCCACTAAAGAACATCAATGAAGCTCTTGAAATGATGAGCAAAGGTGAAACCATGAAGGTAGCAATTTCACCTTGATTACTACAGGTGAAATACTTGACTGAAAAGAGCCCTGACTCACTCCGCAGGAAAGTGGATATTTTCAAAACACGAGCTAAGGATTTACGCCCTTGGGGTAAGCTGCAAGAGCATGAGCGTCAGCTTGTCGAGATCATCCAAAATCTAGATTCAAAATATGATAATCTTCTTGTCGTAGTAGAGGGAAAGAGGGACATCATTGTTCTTGAAAATCTGGGAGTCAATGCTCCTATGATAAAGACGCAATCGCGTTTATCAAGAATTGAAATGGCAGAGAACATAGCGGCTAAGGCTGGAGAGAGGGGGCAGGTTCTCATTCTAACCGATTTTGACAAAGAGGGCAAGGAAATCTGCAGATTCATTGAGAAAATACTAGAGTTGAGTGGTGTCAGAGTCCTCAAGAGAGAACGTCGTATGATTAGAAAATTCATGGGTCCGTGGAGATGTATTGAGGAAATGACTTCGCTATTCAAGAGGAGTGACTCGCCAGAAGCGAGTCGCTAACATCTTGATATTATACTGTGACCTGACTTCCACAATTGGAGCAGATGAACTTGCCACTAGGAATCTCTGAACCGCAAACTCTGCATATCCTTGCTTTCTTAGCACGCATCGAGTCTATTACATCACCAATCTGTGGTTCAAGGATGAAGTGATCATCTGTGTAAGTGATTCTAAACTCACGAGGGTCTCCTGCGAGACTAAGCAAGTCAGTTGGCATCGGGAGCCTGTGCTTATCATCGAGCCGTACGATACGAGTAGTATCCAGCTCATCTAGGTCGATACCAGCTTGATGAAATCCTGAGATGACACCATCGCGAATTTCCACGGTAACATCAGCCTTTGATGCGACTTGCTGGCTGTGGGTCACAATGAAGAAAGAACAACCAATGGTTTCATTGAGCTCCTGGAAGAGGTCGAGTATCCGCTCACCAGTTTCTGGATCGAGGTCTCCTGTGGGTTCGTCGCATAGAACCAGTCCCTTGCCCTCAGTGTCAAGGAGGTTGACAAGTGCACTAGCAATAGCCACACGGGATTTCTCACCACCGCTCAAGGTTGTAGCCTTGTTGCGTTTCCGTTCTTCGAGACCAACCATTTTGATAAGTCTATCAACACGGTCTTTCCTGATTGATCTTGGAACACCAGCAATTCGTGCAGCAAGCTCCACATTCTGCCAGGCATTCAAGTGAGGTAGCAGGTTGTTCAGTTGGAAGTGGAACCCGATGAAATTGCGTCGTGCCTCTGTAAGGACTCGCTCACTGAGTTTAGTGATGTCGGTTCTTAGATTAGCCCAGTAAACCTTACCAACAGTCGCTTTGGTTATTCCACCAATAGTATTGATCAGAGTTGTCTTACCTGACCCTGAAGGCCCAACGACAGCCATAATCTTCCCTTCTAGGATTTGAAGGGACACACCACTAAGTGCAACGACCTCTAGCTCCTGAGCTTTGTAGATTTTATAGCAGTCATTGACACTTACTACAACATCATCTGGTAGGTCACTGTAAAGGTCTAGTTCTTCTTCTACTTCTATTGTATTCATTGTTACTACCTCACATGTTTCTTAATACCTCAGCAGGATTCGTATTACCTGCTCTTCGTGCTGGATAGTAGCACGCAATTATCATAACTATGCACTCAAGAGCCACAGTTATGAACATCACATAGATTGGATAGGTCAATACTTTGCCCAATATCGGCCAGATTGATGAGATTCCAAAGGTGAGTAGTGTTGCTGTAAAACCAAACACGACTCCCAAGGCAAGGCTCACTAAAACAGCAGCCATTACACTACCTGCAAACTCTCCGAAAACCAGCGAACGGACTTGTTTCTTAGTTCCACCAATTGCACGAAATAGTGCATATTCTGGTTCTCGTTCAGCTACTGCAGAACTAAGGAAGAGAGCAATAGAAGCTAAACCCATTGCAGCACACATTATGAAACTGATCATAGTGAGCCCTTCCAAGCCGGCTAGAAACAATCCCGTGACCGTATCAGGTTCGAACTGGATGAATTCTTCCGTGTAAACATCGGTCCAAGGACGATCTTGTAGGAACTGAACAAATCCACTAGCTGCTTCAAATGAAGTTACTCCAGCGAGGAATAATCGAGTAGTGGTGAACTCAGTTTCATCTTTGAAATATGCTAGATTCGTTAATGCAAAACCACCTCTACCAGGTTGGAAATCAAAGTAAGCACCATAGGGAGTTCCAGCTAGGTCGCTGGTTGAGGCCATCCCAAAGCCAGGTGCACTTCTCATGAATCCTATTATCTCAAAAGATATTGTCACAGTGCCAGATGCAGCAGCGCATAAGATATCCAAGGAGTCACCTATGGAAACATTCCACATCGTTCTGTAGTGCTCGCTGATTATGATACCGTTTGATGTTGCCGCTAGAGTTGTCAAAATCTGGTTAGGCGTTGTCCCAACGAAGCTCGTATCTTTGAAATCTCCAATATCTCGATATACTTCTGCATCTAGTGCCTCAACGTAGAACGCTTCTTCTCCGACATATGAGAGTGATGGCACAACGGGAGTAGCACCCTTAAACCCTGTGTAATTCGCGAATGAGTCAACCCAATCGAAGGGCATTTGACCAGTTTCTATTCTCACGTCAGCTCCTATTGCGTAATGTGCTTCATTTGTGAGGGTGGCTTGAAAGCTTGCAGTCTGGATGAGCATCATCGTTGTTGTGGTAAGTGTAAGAGTTAAAATCACCAATAGTGGGATGAATTGACCCTTACGACGACGTAAGCTCTGAGTCAGGTAGAGTTTCTTCTCACCTAATAATCTTGTAACTCGTTCTGATGCATCAGCAGTAACTAGCCGCATAGCTCGTGATCCCAAATATGAAGCCCCAAAGAGAATCAGTGTGAAAATCATGATTTCAAAGAGGGCAACCTGACCAGTTGGAACGACCACGACAGGCATAATCAGCAAGATTGCAAGAATAGATGCTAATCCAAGAGCATAGTACTTGTAAGAAACCTCTTCTGGAATTTCATAGGTCATTTTTATTGTAGGTTGACCAATCTCTGTGACGTCGATTCTTCTCGAAACATGCAATAGATATGCTGCGGGTAGAAACATTGCAATGGCTGCTGCTAAAGCCAATGATTGAAGGGGAATTACAAGTTTACTCAGAAACTCTGCGTATGCCGTGATATCAAACGTAAGAAGTCCTATAGATGAGCCCATTAAGGGAGCCATAATGATTGTGAGACCTATTCCAAGAGCCAGACCTAACAAGGCGAGTACTAAC
Source organism: uncultured archaeon (assembly GCA_964564335.1). GTDB lineage: Archaea > Asgardarchaeota > Thorarchaeia > Thorarchaeales > Thorarchaeaceae > SMTZ1-45. The sequence goes on along the minus strand of CAZMBV010000014.1, from coordinate 6,679 downwards.
GACTCCCAGATGAAAGATGCGAATATCTGATTGAATGATGCACCTTTGGCTCTCAGGGCGCTGATCTCACCTTTTTTCTCTGAAACAGATGTTTCTGATGTGAAAATAGTTAACATCAAACTCATGACCATAATTGGTAAAGCTAGGATGATTAGAACCTGGCTGGCAAGAAATGTAGAAATGTGCGATTGTAGATCCGCTATGTGATCTAGACCAACAACTGCAAGTTGATCATCACTCTCCTGAACCTGATTCTTCACGGAAAGCATATTATACGCAGCACTGGCGGCTCCAGCATCATACAAAGCTTGAGCAGATCCGCGGACAAATCCGACAGGGGAGAAGAATCCACTATTAGTAATAGTGTCTACACTCTCTTCACCAAGATCATCAGACAGCATGAGAATAGAGTCAGATAATCCCAACACACTAGTGGGGGTGCCCATAGAATCCCAGTTGGCACGGAAGATGCTTGAATATGATTGTGAAATAATAGTTGGTCGTACAGCACTGAAAACACCAACTATCGTTAGATTTTGAACGATCTGACGATTTAGTAGCAGTGGATCAAAGGGCTGCGTTCCACGAGGTACGTAAAAAGTACGAAGGACATCTACTCCAATAGTTGAACCTATCTCAAGAGCAATACCAGTAACCTCTTCAGCGGTTTCGATGAATCGTTGTCCAACTAGAATCTGACCGGGAACTAGAGAGAAGTTACCTGTATAAGATAACTCAGTAGCCCAGACATCAACGATATCCGGTGTCACTACTATAACTCTGGCATCTTTGATACCAAACAAATAGTTCAAAGCAGTTTTACGATACGCATCCCATTCTGACGTCACACCATCTATTCGGAGGATACCAACCGTACTAGGCGTTATGTGTGCATACTCAACAAACGAGTCATTCTGAAAATGTTTTTGCGCATCAAAGAGATGAGAGTAATCGTGGTTATCAGGAACATTTTGGATACTAAATTGGTATGCGTTATTATTGAAGTAATCATCGATAGCTATTCGTGTACCGGTTTCAGTCCATGCGAAGACTGTTGTCGGAATGGCTATGCTGATTGCAAGAATCAGAGCAATCCCAATATTTCGCACTTTGTAGGTCTTCAATGAAGTGAGTGCGTAGCCACCTGCCCATAATCGGTTACCCTTTAACAGCTTCTTGTCTTTCTTGGCCATCGTTTTCTCACCTCACATGTTTCTAAGCACAACTGCAGGCTCTGTTCTTGATGCCTCTCGTGCCGGTAGATATGCTCCGATTATCATCGTAATTATCTCTATAATCAGCACAATTGAGAGGAAATTCCATGGTATAGACGTCGTACCCGCAAGGGTTCTTGAGAATGGCATCATATTGTTGAGCAGAATACCCATGATGAAACCAAAGGCTACACCAAGAAGAATACTAAGAATCAAAGATGCCAGTACAACACCAGTGAACTCTGAGAATACCATACTTACAATTTGACGTTTTGATCCACCAATCGCTCGCATCACAGCATATTCTTTGCGTCGTTCTCGTACAACAGAGCCAAGAGAGATTGACAGTGCAAATATGCTCAATGTGAGTGACATGACAAAACCAATCGAGAATACACCTTCTACTGTATTGAGGAAGAGTGCAGTCTGTAAAGATTGGTCCTTTAGGTTATAGGTTTCAGGTGTAACTGGATATACACCAGGATAAGACCATAGGGTAGAGGATAGCTGAGTTTGATTTGTATTCTCAGCAAGACTTGCAAGAAATAGATTCGTAGTACCAGCACGTATCTTTTCAGCTGTGAAGTTTAGGTTAGTGAATGCATACCCAGAACCTGACAATACCTGATATCCAAAACCAGCCCCTTGAGCTGATGGCGGGATATCACTGAGTGAGGCATATCCAAAACCAGGGGCACTATGAACGACACCAACCACATTGAACATAACAAACTGTGTTTCACCAATATCTGTCATCTCAAGAACAATTGTGGAATTAGCTGTCTTATTCAAGAAGGAAGCTTGTTGTTCACTCAAGATGATTCCATTAGGAGTGGCAGCAAGGGCAGAAAGCACTGTAGCAGGGTCTTCCTCACCAAAACTTGATTCATCAAATTTGCCTATCTCAGCATAGATGGAAGGATCTAACGCTTGTAATTCAATATCGATACCAGCTGCATGCGCCCAAGTACGTAGTACAGGAGTGACTTGTTCGACCCCTTCTACTTCTGCAAGAGTGTTATTGAATGCGAATTCTCGATTGGTACAGGAAACACGAAGGTCAGCTCCGATAGCATATGATACTTCTCGATCCAAGTCAACTCTAAGACTTTCAGATTGAACTGCGAAGGCAATTGTTGTCGACATTGTAAGTGCCAAGACTACCATAAGAGGGATGATTCGTCCCTTCCTCATTCTCAAATAACCAGCCGAAATGAGATTCTTCTGTCCCAAAATAAAAGAGAGCTTCTTGGAAATTCGTGCCAAACCGACTCGGGAAACTCGAGAACCATTATAGGCAAGAAAGAACCAAGCAGCAGTTCCGAGCCCTAATTCTAGCAAGTAGAAATTGGGGTCCGTTGGTAGGATTGTCATGAGAATTACCACAATAATGAGCAGTGTAATGGATGCACCAATGGTAAACCCGTGGCTCTCAACTTGTTCAGTTGGATCTTCTGTTGCTTCCATTAGAGTAAGACCAATCTCAGTTTGTGCAGCTTTTCTAGCACGATAAAGGATGAAGAGCATACTTGGAAGAACAATCAGTGTAATAGCTCGAAGGGTTGTTCCACCAGTAAGAACTGTGTGTGAAATATAATAAGAATAGACACTCCAATCGAAGACCATGAAGCTAGTAGTTGCAGGAATGAGTGGCGCGAATAGTATACTGAATATCACACCCATAATCACAGCCATTGTTGAAATTATCAAGGTTTCCCAGAGAAATATTGTGGATACTTGTGAATAGCTCGCACCTTTAGAACGCATGATACCTACTTCCACAGTTCGTGGAGCCATAAACGTATCAGCTGCAAATACTGAGAAGAATAGGGCGAGTAATATTACAGGAAGCGCAAGAATCGAAAGAGAAAGCGATTCGATATAGGCATTAACTGCAAGTTGCATAGCCCATACTCTATCTGCACCATCCCATGTGATATTGTACATATCTTGGGTTTGCGCAACAAGTGTGAAAAGATTAAGCGCAATATCCTCGGGACCAGCTACGGCAAGCCCGTTTGCAGAAACGCGAAGTAAGGATGAGGAGCGGAAGAAGCCATTTTCAGGCAGTGAACTGATTGGAACAGTATCTTGGAGAATCATGATGCTGTCTCTTAATCCCAATACTGGATATCGTAGATTGGTTTGAATCAGGTTAGCTCTACTCGTTGATGGTAATGCTCTCTCAATCATAGAATCTGTAGATACTGGATCAAAAATGCCAACGATACGTAAAGCATTTCGAGTAGTGCGGCCAAGAGTTCCTAGCGTTGCAGGACCGCCGGGGTTATTGCCCATCAGGATATCTAGATCAATTGTGTCATTTATTTGCAAGGTGTAATGTAGCAAGTATTCGGACAGATAGATGAAATAGCTTGAAACAAGAACTTCACCTTCATGTAGCTTAAAAGACCCCTGAGTCCTGAAGTCCCGTTCAATAGTATCTAGATATTCATTGTTGACGAAAATTGTTCTGCAATCCTTTATTCCTGCAGAATACATAGGTCCAGTGATATCATACATTTTCGTATCGGGAAAGCTAGTATTCGTGTGTACAGTCCCATTATTGTATCCTGCGAGTATACCAACCGTAGAGTTGACTCTGTAGGAGCTCTCAATAAATGGGCTCTGCAACATATGCGCTTCTGCTTGGTCTAGAAGTGCAGTAGAACCGCTATCAGATTGAATTTGCAATTGAAATGCATTGTCCTCAAGATGTTCATAGATGCTCACATAAACACCAGTATCGCCCCAAACCATCGTAGAAGCAAAGAGACTGATACCGAGGCTAAGTGTAATAGCAAGACTGATTGCACGGAAAGGATTCGCTCTAAGTGAGCTTAAAGCATAGGAAAGACCGTAGGCGTTGTTTCCTTGGGCTGTGAGCTTTGTTGTTTTTCGGGGTGTGACCAATCGAATCTCTCCTAGGTTGATGTCTCTTCGTCTACGGTCCCAGCTTTCTTTGTCCCAACATCGACCTTGCTTGTCTTGAAGAAGTCCCCAACCATTTCATCAACAAGCACTCCATCTCGTAGGAGTAAAATTCTATCTGCCATACGGGCAGTTTCTGGGTCATGTGTGGCCGCAATAACTGCGCGATTCTGCTTTCTAGCTAAGTTCCTCATGAGATTGATGATTTCCCCACCAGTCTTGTGATCTAGATCTCCAGTGGGCTCATCACACAATAGTACGGCAGGGTCATTTGCAAGACTTCTAGCAAGAGCGACACGAGAGCGCATTCCACCAGAGAGTTCATGAGGCATATGTTCTGCGCGGTGATCAACTTGAACAGTTTTCAGGAGAGCCATAGCTCGAGTTCTACGTTCTACAGAAGGAACGTTATCAAGAAGCATTGGAACTTCTACATTTTCTATGGCGGTAAAAATTGGAAGCAGGTGCTGGTCTTGGAAAAGAACACCTATCTTGTGACGTCGAACTTTGGACATCTGATTATCATTGAGTTCGGTGATATTTTCCCCATCAATAAGGATGGTACCAGAAGTAGGTGTATCAAGACCGCCTATCAAATTCAGAAGTGTTGTTTTTCCGGAACCAGAAGCTCCAACAATAGCAACAAATTCACCTCTATACACGGTCAGATTGGTTCCTTGGAGGACTTTGATGACTCGAGAGCCATCCTGGAATTCTCTTCGTAGATCTATACACTCTACCGCGGCCTGCTTATCATCTGCCAATGGTGATTCACCAGTTTTGGAGATTAACTAGTCCCCGTTTTAAGGGAAATGGATTGAGCAGTTTCCGTGATACGTGTTAACATTGTTAAGTAAAAATGTATATGGCAGTCGAATGAAGTTGTGAGTCAATATGCGAGTGTTTTCAATATCAGGGTTCTCAGGTACAGGTAAGACAACTCTTGTGGAAAACATAGTAAGAGAGATTGTTACTCAAGGTTATACTATCATAACTGTAAAGAGCTCTCAACATGAACCGAAGAAAGGAGAAGGCACAGACACTTGGAAACATCAAGTAGCTGGGGCAATTGAGAGTTATTTCCATGGACCATCAGATAGAGGAAAATCACTCAAAGAAATCGTAAGTAATTCCGTTTCAGATTTTCTCATTGTCGAAGGTATGAAAAACAGTCCAATCCCGAAATTCTGGTGCATTGGAAATTCTCCTGTAGGTGATACAATCCCTATAGAAGTGAAAGCAATAATTAGTTGGGATTCAAGACGTGTGGAAGATAAGTATGGAATCCCTATTTTGGAACCTGAGAATATTAACCAGATAGTGTCAATCATCATGAAGGAAGCAATTGATCTAACCAAGTTGGATGTATAGCCGCTCTTATTGGAGCGGCTCAGCTACCGTTCATTGTTTTATGGACAATCTTAGTAAGAGCGTAGTCCACCCAGAAACGGCACTAGGTTATACTCTAAGAGGTATTGCTATTTCAAGCAAATCCTCAATATGTCTTCTTGATTGCCCGATTTAAGCACCTTCCAAGAACAAAGAAAAGGTGACCCGATATTATCTATCGGGTCGTGGGCTCAGCTACCCCTAAGGTCGATCATAAGTTCATAATCTCATAAAGGAGTTCATCACTGCCGCTATTGACCAACAGGACCTTGAGGATAATAGTCTTGTCAATTGACCTCTTGCGACTGTAGCACAATACTCATCATCGTATTCACATGATTAGACTTGATGAAAACCCTCACAATAGATAGATTCAGTCTCTTTGACACAATAGAAAGCGGTCAAACATTTACTTGGATTCGTGAAGGGACCGGATACGTAAATGCAGACTTGGGACAGGTCATCTATGTAGAACAGAGAGGGAATACATTGTTTTACGAGTCATCCTCACACCCAGTAGATTTAGTCAAACACTTCAGGCTCGAAGACCCTCTCGATGAAATCCAAGCAGAGATTACTCGGCAAGGTATTATACAGGAGAGCATTGATTTCGCTCCAAACCTCAGGATTGTTAGTGATCCATTAGTTCCGTGTCTTATCTCATTCATCGGTTCGATTCAGAAAAATATTCCAGCAATTCATACACTGATGAACAATATCAGAAAGAAGTGGGGTCCATCATACCAATTCAGAGAAAAGACATACTATGGATTTCCTTCCTTAGAAGACCTTTCAAGTGCCAGTATCTCTGATTTTGAGAGGCTCAATGCAGGATATCGATCAAAATTCTTCGTTCAGACAGTTGAATCAATGATTAGTGGCGATATTACTGAAGAGCAGCTTAGAGCCATGACATACTCCGAAGCACATGAAACTTTGAAGACGCTGCATGGAGTAGGTGATAAGGTGGCGGATTGCGTGTGCCTCTTTTCACTGGGATTTCTTGAGGCATTTCCAATTGATGTATGGATAGAGAAGGTAATCCAAGACCATTACCCAATCTTTCAGAAAGAGGGTAACTCATACAGAAAGAAATCTGCTATTGCAAGGAAATACTTTGGACAGTATGCAGGATATGCTCAGGA
>CAZMBV010000013.1:1694-24571 GCA_964564335.1 uncultured archaeon | reverse complement strand
AGCCAGTGGGTTTCCCCATTGGTAGTCATCCCCAAGAAAAATGAGAAATGGAGGATTTGTGTAGATTACACAAAACTCAATAATGCTACCCAAAAGACCATTTCCCCTTCCTTTCATAGACCAAATCCTTGATGTCCTCATTGTGTTCATAACAGAGGTCCTTTTCTCTTCTAAGAAGTGTATATGCTTTTCCTCTGTACTCCGCTAGTTCTTTTCCTAGTTTTTCAACACATTTCGGACTGGAATAAATCCGTGAGAGAAGTAGATTCACTGCCTGAGTGTATCTATCAAAATGAAGGGTGAGAGTTTCAAGAAGGACTTAAGAGATCTATCGAACTGATCCACGAAGTCACTGAGATCTCAGAGCTGCTGCTCTGAAACCGTAGACCCGGTCAGAGAAGGAAGTGATGAGAGTTATCCTTCCGTCCTAACCAGACTAGACAACGATCGCTTTGTAACTCTTCCAAAGCAGATTTGATAAAAGATTATCGGCAAATTGTGAATGAAGCGGTCCTAAGAATATGCTTATCTAATGCTTGTAATCAAATCCAATTGTGAGATGCAATCATGTTTCCCAATACCAAATCAATCAACTTCTGGCAAGGAAATCAAGCCTGTGCAGAAGCAGCTATTGCAGCTGGTTGCAGATTCTTTGCAGGTTATCCAATTACTCCCGCGTCTGAGATTGCTGAGATTATGTCTCAAAAATTGCCTAGAATTGGTGGAACCTATATACAGATGGAAGATGAAATTGCAGCAATTTCAGCTGTAATCGGTGGAGCGTGGGGTGGATCTTTGTCGATGACTGCAACCTCAGGCCCTGGTTTTAGTCTAATGCAGGAAAATATTGGATACGCAATAATGACAGAAACTCCATGTGTTATTGTGAATGTGCAGAGAGCTGGACCCAGTACCGGTCAGGCAACAAAAGCAGCTCAAGGAGATATTATGCAAGCAAGATGGGGGACACATGGCGACCATGAAATGATTGTGTTAACACCCAATTCATCTCAAGAAATGTACGAACTCACATTCAGAGCTTTTAATCTATCCGAGAGACTTCGACATCCAGTTATTCTTCTCTCTGACGAAGTGGTTGGTCATTCAAGAGAGAAAGTGGTAATAGATTCAAGCAGTGTCAGTCAAATCCATAGAAGGTTTGCGAAAAAAGGGGATTTACCTTATGGTGGGATAGATTCTGAAGGACATGCAATAATGCCAAAATTTGGAGATGGGCATAATCTTCTGATTACAGGTTCTACACATGATGAGCAAGGTTTCAGGAAGACTTCAGATTCCGAAGCTCACGACAAACTGGTTCGAAGAATAACAACTAAAATCCGGGATGCCGGACCAATTTTGGATGATTTCATAATTTCCGGTCCTGATAGTGCAGAGTGGGGGATCATTTCTTTTGGTTCTACCTCAAGATCAGTCGAAGAATTGATGATTACTAAAGATGTAAAACCAACATTTAGAACAATGAGATTGAAGACCGTCTGGCCATTCCCAGATCATGCTGTACGAGACTTCAGCAAAACGGTTGATAAGATACTGGTTCCTGAATTGAATCTCGGACAAATGTTTGGAGAAGTTTCACGTGTCGTGAGGGATACTGTAGAAGTAATTCCATTGAATAAAATTGGTGGTGGCAGAATGATAGAGCCAGATGAATTGCTAGATACAATGAGCCAGTCACAATGAGTTGATTCTTCAATTATTTGATATATTGGATTTTGACTCGAATCCCAAGAACTAAGCTCTATGATAACGATAATGCTAGTATTCATCCATACTGTCACATTTTCCTTTAAAACTGAAGATACGAAATATGGAGCAGTTATCTCAAAACTGAATGTACATTCTCCAGGTTGAATCTGGAGCGGGAGTGGCAATGTAATGACGTGGGTTGGACTAATTTGTAGAATACTTGCAAAAGGAGTACTTTCATTGTTATAGTAAGCCATTAGTGTAACTGGATCTACTATATTGTTATTGATATCAGACACTGAAAGGTTGAGATAAAGATTCTCTCCATAGAAAGCAGAATTTACAGCAGCACTGATTATGAGCTCTCCAATTACGTTAAACTGGAATTCGTATCGACTCGAGAAATTATAGTAGGTACTTATTGGACTAGGGATGACTAAATGTGGTCCAATTGTTAGATTGTACCAAGCTGCTAATGTTAAACTACTCAGCATATTGGGGGTTACATCTTTTGAGAGTAACAATTCTCCGAAATTATCAGTGAATTGCAGTATGATTTCTTGGCCCCAATCAAATTCCTCATCAACTGTAAATTCAATAGAGGTGGAATTTCCATGAATAGCCGAAATATTAGTTTGAACTGGATAGAAATGAAGTATGTTCTTATTGGCAGTAATAGGAATAATTTGAGTATTTGTTTGATATCTAGGATTCAATGTCGTAATATTGATTGTATAGAAACCTGGGGCTGTTTGAAATGGAATTATAGTGGTGTAAAACCCATTTCCAAGATTTGTCATTATTCCATTATTAAAACCAACATCCCAAAGGATGGTACTGTCGGATATCCCACTGTAGTCTGCTGCTTCGTGTCTTACGGTTACATTCACATTTTCAAAGTGGGAACCATCTGGAGATTGGCACTGGACCGAAGAGGGAGCAGATATAACCATAAGATTAGAAGCAGTAGGAACTACTGAAAGTGGTATAGATTTAGAGAACCCCAGAAAGTCTTCATTTCCACTCCCTGATACTATTACATCGTAGATACCTGGTAGTCCCATTGAGTTGTTCCAAGTGAAACTAAAAGATCCATCAAGATTAGTTGTTGTATTAGCATCAAGTATTGTTTCTGCGTCAGGGTTATCAATTTGAATGCTGATAGATTCGTTGGCATATGAAATACTATTATCATGGATTGATACAACCCGTGAAATCAGTGTCGTATTACTATCAGATTGTACAATTAGAGGAGTAACAGGAACAACTGTTAGATGTCCTCGTGTGATGGAGATTTCAATATTGTCACCAGCACCTTGTGAAACTGTGTCAAATATTTCAACATTAAATAAAATATGTGCAGTAGTTCCATTTACACCAGGACATGTATCATTTGGTAGGATAGTGTATGATGAATTTAGCATCCGTGGAATTGGCGAAGCAGATATGGAATACTCATCTGCAAATGCTGGGCCCAAGTCAGTGACTGCTGCGAAGGAAACATAGCACCATCCATCAGGGCTGAAATCAGCAATTAATCTTGCGACCATATCAACTGATTCTCCAACTTCGTACACCATCTTATCAGTTTCAAAATACTGAAAATCAAAATAAAATGCGGTTACAGATAGTGTCAAACCTAGAACAATGATTATTGATAGTGATATTATTGCCAATCTTCTTTGTTGCACAGTCAAACACCAAAAAGGAGTCTTATTCATACCTAAAAAAGAGCACATGAAACTAGCGACAGGTTTAATTCGATACTCAACCAGCTTCAATTCAGACCCCCAGCATTATGGAGTGATATTTCCATGGTTATAAGACTCAAAGATACTGTGATTGAATCTGTAGATGATACTGAAACTAGAAGACTGAAATTGATTAAGATGTCATCAAAGACTGATGGGGCAACAATTACACTTGAACTACCTGAAGCGCTATCTGGAACTATGAGTTCTGGAGAAACTGTTAGTGTCACGATTGATTCTAAAAAGATTACCACAGGTGCAGGTTCTAAACTCTATGTAGAAGGTACAATTTTCAAAAAAACAGACTCTGATGAGTTTGAGATAATAGGATCAGTAGGAGGTTTGCGGTTAGTACTTACACTGGCAAAAGCGACTCCAAGTCAGATAAAGACATTCGATTCTGAGAAATTCTATATGGTTATCAAATGAAATTGCATAGTTCCTCATCAATTGGAAGAATACTTTCGGTTATCTCTTTCTGACTGGGCTTGTTGAGTTCTAGTAATGTATGATATTGTTCATTCTGTAGAACTTTCAACCGGTGTAAGTGTATGAATAATGCCTGAAACTCAGTTAGGAGAGTATGTTCCCATTCTTCTTGGGTGTGGTCTTTGACTGATGAAGTATGTGAATCTCGTTCAATACCTTCGCAATCCTGTCCTGACTGTGATGGCGTTCTTGTTACCAGTCGTGGACATGTAGTATGTGCTGAATGTGGCTTGGTCATCTCTAGGGAGTTTGTTTCGCCAACGTATCAGATGGGAGAACGGAAGCAAGGTAATACTCCAGATGCAAGTATGTATGTATCCTTAGGAAATAGAATGCATATTGTTGATGGGTTAGGTAGCTATATTGGATTTCATAAGGATAGATATTTTCAAGATGTAAATGGTCAATCCTTATCGGGTCGGTCTCAGAAGAAATTCAAACGTCTCAAAACTATTTACAGTACTAGAATCAGAATTGGGAAGAATGAAGCTAAATATCGGGCTCTCAGAACGCTCAATCATGTATCAAAATTGTTAATGTTAAATGAACAAGTGCGAGATCGGACGGCATATCTCTACAAAAAAGTCATTTCTGATTCAGTAGGTAAAGTCAGTAATAACATTCTATTGATAGCAGTATGTCTTCTAATGGCTGTAAGAGAGTTCAAGAATGAAGCTCCAATAACACTTGATGAAATTGCTAATGTGTTCGAAAAATGTGGTCATCGTGTTAATGTCAGAGCCATTGTAAGAGAAGCTCTTAGACTCAAGTCATTGGTAGGATACGCACCAGAAATTCGAAGGCCGAAAGATTATGTTCCAAGAGTACTTTCTATGTTAGTGAATAGTAGTCGAGTGTTGAGTAAAATCAAATCACGTGGATGGGACCCTAAATCCTATGAAAATGAGCTTAGAGAGAAGATTCACATGGTTTTAGGGATGATTCCAGCTTCAAAACGTGGTGGTCGTAATCCATTCATATTCACGGTTTCTGCAGCCTATGCTAGTGACCGTTTAATTGCGTCTCAATTTGGAAAACGTCCTGTCCTTACCCAGAAACTCACATCAACTGCAACTGAAGTTGCAGAATATAGTATTCGTGATCACTTTGGTATGATGAAGCAGATTTTAGAAAAATCTGACATAGTTGAAGTCATTCAGTAATCGTTGGTTTCATGGTAGTGCCATATTAAGGACTGTGGAAATTAGAATTGGGGTTAGTACTAAATGAAGCATCATAGCGTTCAGATTGTACAATGTTCTTCGAACCGATGTGATAGTTGCCCAAAACAATCCGAATTGGAATGTCAAGAGCTTATATCTAAAAATCAGGAGAAAGAAAAATCAACTATTCTAGTGGAGCGAAGTCGAGGTCTATTTCATATTCGGTTTTCTGGAAAACCAATTTTAACAAATCCTCCCTGGTCCGAAGATGGATGGGAATCGATTTTCATCGGAAAGGATAGTGATTTGTTCCAAAACATGATTGAAATGATTGATATCTATCATGTAGGACCATATGTTTCACTTTTTTTTAGTGAGCAGGATAGTTACCAAACTAGGTATGTTCAACTTCCAGTAGTAAGAACTGCGTTAGAGCTTTCGTTACTGAGCAATCTCAGTAAAGGCTCTACGAGTTCAACTAATCCGGTAACAAGATTGAGAGAATCTGTATCAAGACAGTTAGAACGTATCACTATTGAAATAGCAGACCAGATTAGAGCACAGATTCCCGAGATTAATGAGAATACAAGAACACGAATAGCAGAGATAGTGGCTCATCGAACTAACATTCTTGGTCGTATTATTCCCATCCTAATGGATGAAATGACGGAAGAAGTGTATCTAGATGGCCCTAATACGCCAATTTACTTTGACCATCAGAAAATGGGGCGGTGTATTACTTCAAGTACTTTTGATGAAATTGAAGTACCACGAATAGTTACTTTTCTTCGATCTGAGAGCAATTTACACTTAGATCGTAGCAATCCATCACTGAAAATGGAATTGGTTTTGTTGGGTTCAGTTTTACGTCTTTCAGCCAGTGTTCCACCATTAAGCGCAGATGGTTTGAGTTTAGAAATTCGACATGCTAGAAACCAACCTTTCACAATTAGAGACCTTATCGAAAATAATACGATTACACAAGAGGCTGCTGCGATTCTCCTACTAGCGGTTGCTAGTAGATTGAATATTACGATTACTGGAGGACCTGGTACAGGAAAAACCACATTACTAAATGCACTAGACAATGTTACTCCACGATGGTGGAGAAAAGTCTACATTGAAGATGCTATTGAGAGTAGAGCCTCAAATAATCACCATCAGGTCAGATTACAGGTCGATCCTGTAGATGAACAACACAAGAGAATGAGTAAGAGCGAGGAGATTGTTAAGTGTCTTCATAGATCACCAGATTATTTGATACTGGGAGAGATTCAGACTATTGAGCATAGTAAGGCACTATTTCAAGCAGTAGCAGCTGGTCTTCATTCAATTCAAACCTGTCATAGTGATTCTGCGGCTAGTTTAGTATCAAGATGGATTCTAGGACACAATATCGAAAGGTCCAATCTTGGGTTAATGGATTTGATTGTCACATTAGAAAGGCCAAAACCAGGAGAATCAATACGCCAAGTAAAAGAAATAGTAGAAATTCGTAAAGGTGTTCAGAATGGTCTATTGACATTCGTGGGCATCAATATTGTATATGATAATATTTCAAAGAGTATTGGTAGTTTTGTTGAAGATGGAGCATTCAGAACTCTAGCTAGGAGTTTAGGAATCAACAACCATGAGCAAGCTCTAAATTCATTGATAGCAACATTTCAAAACTATGACGTAAATATGGAAGAACTTAGTGAGAGGATGTGGGCATATGGTCATCCAATGAAGTTCGTTACAAAATTATAGAAAATCAAGAAGGGATTACTGGCGCTAGCTCATAATACAGAAATTACAACAATTTTTAGGACCTTATAAGGCTCAACGAGGATTTGATCTTAAGGTGTAATCCAGTGGATGATAAAAATCTCATTAAAGATGAGCAGGGTGGTCCCCTTGTGGAAGAAAGTCTTCTTCTAGGTCTTGCTGTAGTAACAGTTTCAATCGTGATTGCAGTCATTCTTCAAGCAACTGGGTGGGCCCAAGATGTTGTTGGTGGACTACTGCAGCTTTTGCAAGATAGTTGGAGTAATCTAACTCAATTATTCTCTGCACCTTGAGTTTTGAACGCGTGTCTATGGTAGATTATTGTTATAGGGGGAAAGCCTTATTTGTATCGAGAAGCGGTTGCCTCTCGCGCTCCGGGCTGGCATACTCAAGCTCCGGTAGTCTACGATAGTGTAATACTGTTGTTGTACCGAATGTAGTCCGGCCCAGCATGGGGGGTTCTCGACCCCCCGACCCGGGTTCGAATCCCGGCCGGAGCACCATCGACTATTTCTATACTAACAGATACTTTTGTCTAATCAATGGTATTGTAACGATTATAAAAGAAGCCAAAATACCTATGGCAAACCCAGGGATACCAATACCTTGGGATGCTAATATATCTACTAGTGAAAGGGAGATATCTATGCTTCCTGTCAAGGAATCAATATTGTGATTCTGTTCAATTGCATAGTATAGTGTGTAAATTCCACTTGTTTCAGGAACTGGCAAGTATATCATTGATAAGCCACCTTTTTGAGTAATCGCATAATTCTCAATTGACAGCCAAATGATGTTGATTTGAATTCCTTCAAGTAAGGAACCATTCAAGCATTTTACTCGCAGATAGATTGTAACCTTTTGAAGTGGAGGAATTACTTCATAGTGGTCAAGTTCTACTAATACAGGAATAGAGATACTGACTGTCAGAGAATAATCTAACTTCGTCGATAATTCGTATCGCGACATATTTATGGGGTAGACAACAGAGAAGTTGTAGGTCCCTTCATGACTTGGAGCTAGGGTTGAAATAACTGCTATACCGCCTTCATTTGTTATAACAGAGATAATTATTTCATCATTCTGTAGAAGAAGCAAAGATTGATAGCTGATATTCCCAGACCAATCGGTTAATTGGGCGATGAAAATTAGTTCTTGGTTTGGTGATGCAAAATTAAATGTATTACTGTGCAGAAGTGTTAATTCTGGCTGAGACCATACCACAATATTGAGCATTATGGTTCTATTAGTAACAAATTGATTTTCGATGGTTATCACCAGATCATGTAAGCCTACAGGTCCAGAAAATGCGAATTTAGTATTGACGCCTGTTGTATCATGAGGCATTTGTATACTCATATTTCTTCCATTTGAAATATCAGATAGGGTAAATATTGTGTCAATAGGACGCCCAAGTACATCACATAACAAGATGGCCATATCTGTGTCTAGTCCAATGACTGCATGCGAAGATATTTCGATATCGATAATTGCTGGACTGATGACATCGAATTCAATTTTGTAAGAGGTTTCTAAATACCGTTCCGAACCATTATAGAATATAGTTAGAATATGATGTCCTAATGAAAATTGATTGTCAATAGCTAGACTGATTGTGTTATTACCAAAAGTATCAGTTGTAACTACAGTCAGGTGATTTTCATCAAGAAGTACTTCAAGATTAGCAGAAATTCCTCCATCAATACTTGTCAGCTCTACTTCTAAATTAAGAGATTCATCAAGGAGGATAGAATTAGGTGAATAGTTTGATTGTATGGAAGTTTGAAGTTTTTGTATTTCAACAGAAAAAAAAGTTTCTGTCTGTTCGTAATGATTTACAATGTCCTGTTCATGTTCAATCCGGATTATGTTTTCACCTAGTATACTCCATGAATTATTACAAAGAATTGAAAAAGATGCACCACCAGTACCATTGGTCACAGCAGTTGCAAGTAAGATATCCTCCCTGAAAACAGAAAGAGTTCTGTTATTTATTGGATTGGACGTATCATCATAAAGTACTACAGAGAATTCAAGTGTATCACCTGGAACTAGCGTTAGTGGAGCGTCGTAAAGTACAATCTCAGTTGCTGCTAATATATTCAGGTTGATATTTTGGTAAGAGGGCGCAAGAAAAATTGATTCGTTTCCACGAAAAGTAGCATTAAGCAATGTAGGACCCAATAAATAGTCAATTGGAATATTCCAAACAAATGAAGCTAGACCCATTGTATTTGTGATATCAGTGCCAAGTAACAGGTTATTGGTTTGATCATAGAACTCAATATTTTGTTCTGGAACCGGGTCACCATAAGTCCCATTTTGAAGAAGAATCACTGAGATGGTTATACTTTCTCCTCGAACAGCAACATGTTCTTCGTCTGCGCTTGCGGTGTTTATATTCGAAGCAATAACGATGAAAATCAAGGTTGCAACTAGCAGAAGGACTCCACCCATATTATTAGTTCGCAGTATAAAGCCTCCAGTGATACTATTTCAAGTCTATTTTGAGTGTGATTGTGAGTTTTTAATCTCCTATACATTGAGAAAATATTGAGGGGGGTTCTTATGTCAAACACAAGCACAATGGTTCGGTTCCAATGGAGTGAAACTCATGAGAGGAATCAGAGACTAAGGGAGAATTCCACTTGCCATTCCATTTATCCTTCAAACGTACAAAGAAAGAAGACAACTCTTCTAAAAGAGAAGAGTCTATGAATATTGTATGGATAAAAAGAGTGTGGATTGTTGGAATCTTTAGTGTCCTTCTCTACTTTGTAATGGTCTATATCTTACCGCTTTTTAAACTGATTCCGCCACCATTGATTCCTCTCAAAACTGCTATTGAAGTTATTATTTGTCTTATACCAATTGCTTCTAGTGTTTTTCTGAGTAAGCAGAAGATGGAACAGACCACATTATCAGTATCTGTAGAGAATGAAATAATGCTGATTGATCATAATGGTCAGAACACTGGCTTATGTTGTCTGGAAATAATGTCAACAGGGAGCTCAATATCAGTGGATGATAGAGGATATCCAAAGTACAATACCTCTATGTTATTGGCAATGAGAGCAGGAATGGATAAATCAGTGAATATGGCATTTGAAGCTGGAATTTCAAAAGGAGAACCATTCTTACGGATTTTCATCACTGTTACTGGTCCAGATTCTTATTCCATTAAGGAAACGATTAGAAGAGAAGCGACTAGGGCCGAAGCTATTCTGTTAGCATCATTGAATATGATTGATTTACGAATTCTTGAAGGACATGAGTTAGAAGAAGCAGCCGCTCTCTTTGTTGATAACGCGGAATACAAATCAGGTGATGTTTTCAAAGAGTTTGATAATGAGAGTACTCTTGTGGTACTAAAGGGTAGTCCCAGAGTTAATCCATTAATCGAAGCATCTCAAGTCGGTACTTTTCTCTCTACTGCAATGAAACAAGGATATTCTGTAACTATGACTTGTATTTTCTCTGCAGCTAAACCTGGCAGAGAGAGGAAAAAACTTGAAGGAAAATGGAAAACAATACAATCGAAAGAGAAACGAAAAGAAGAATCTCTGAAAGACCATGCCTTGAAGAAACAACTGGTGACGCAATATGAAGAGATTCAGGATGATGTGGGATGGTTCGATTCAACAGTGTATTTTGTTATCAAGTCAAATTTGCATAGTGATATTGCAGTAGCTGAAGAAGGTGTGAGAGGGCTAATACTTTCAATTTGGGGAGGACATGATTCAATCAAGCTAGATACCAAGAAGATCACACGAAAGACTGCTCTAAGAATATTTTCAAAATCCCATCTTAAAAAACAAAGGACACACGTCAGTAGACTGGTGTCTTTTATCAATACACCGGTAAGGAATCTTCCTGTTATTGGGCCTGAAGCAACCCCTGTATTTCAGATTCCTTCACGTGAATCTTTGGGAAGAGATATTATAATTGGAGATACAGTTTTTGATGGTCGACCATTTTCAAGTGCTGGATTAAAGATAGAATGGCTCAGAGAACACGTAGCAGTTCTGGGTGCAACAGGTACAGGAAAAACAACCTTAGTGAAGAACCTTGTTGCTCAGATTTGTGAAAAAACGAATATACCCTGGTGGATTTTTGATGTGAAAGGGTCAGAGTATGCAGGATTGATAAAATATAATGAAAGTGGTATTACTGTCTTACGCCCTGGCCTTGACTCATCATTTGTAATTAATTTAATGGATTCTAATGCGGGGAGTGCTGAAAGTTCTGCATATTCAACATTTATCCTATTGAAAGAATTATTGAAGGAGAGAGGGGACTCATCAGAATTATCTCCAGCAATGGAACGATTACTTAGAGAGTCAGTGATGAAACTAGCAGATTCTCTTGAAGAGAATAATTCGGTTCAATCATTGGCAGATATGATAACAAAATTGGCTTCAAACGATCGTATCGGGCATATGACAAGTGATGCACTTCTTAACCGCCTTCAGATTTTATTTCAAGAACCACTCGGTGATATTTTGCGCGGCGGTGCTGAAGCAATCGATATCTTAAGTCTTTTAGACAAACGGATTATACTTGACTTGAGCTATGTCGCACGAATTGGAGGAATGGATTCAGCACGGATACTCTACAATCTCATTGCAAAGCGGATTTTTGAGGGGGCAATGAAGAGAGGTATTGTTCCAGGTTTGCAACACATTGTAGTTCTTGAAGAAGCAAATAACTTAGTGCCTGAAAGTTACTCTAAACACTCTTCTGCCGATGTCACTACTGGTGAATCAATGGTTTTGTTGCAACGTGCTACAGGTCAGGGAGTTATCGTAGTTTCAACACGACCTAATATCTCATCAAATATTCTTGCAAATACTGCAACAAAAATTGTATTTCGGTTACCTTACGACAGCCAAATTGGAGGTAAGTTCCTATCATTAAATGAGGGGCAAGAAGTTTATTTACGAGGGATGAAGTGTGGTCGAGCCTTAGTTTCAATTCCAAATACTGAAACCTTTGAGATTGCATCGAAACTATTTATTGACAGAGTTGTTCCGAAAACTGAAGTGTTGGAACCAGAGATAGAAGATGAAATACTCCACCAAGAACAACAAGTCTTGATACAAGATACTATTTCCATCAAAGAAGTAGAAGATGAACCAGAAGAAAAGAGAATTCCAGAAAAAGAAGCACAAACTGTTGTCTTTGATAGAGTTGGACGCTTTGGAAATCATATTGTTGCGTTCTTAGCTTCGGCAGGAATGTCAACAGAAAAAGAGATACGGGAATTATTAACTTCCCTTGATCCAACTGTAATGGAGGATGATATATCAGAGGTCATAAGAGATTTAGTTACATTGGGCACAATAGAACGTGAAGCACTATCTTTAGTTCCCGGTGGCTTTGTCTTTACACTTCCTGATAATGGCTTAGAAGCTATTCGAAAGGTCATTGTACAATATATTTCAGATAAATTAGGGATAGAGCAGACATCTGGAACAGAAAAACAACCAGAATGGCCAGATATGATTGTCGAGGAAAAAGCTGTCATTATTCTGCCTCAACATCTCAAAGCATCTTCGATGGAATCGACCATGGCCAAAATTAGGCATTATATGGAAATGCTCCAAAATGGAATTAGTGAATTATTTGTTGTTGTCAGAGGGAGCGTTGCTGCAGCCAAGCTTCGAGAACTGCTGGATAAGTTCGAAGAGTTTGATGAAGTCCGTGTTGTTTCTGCATTCCCAAGCTCTTTAGATTCAATGATTGAAAATTTGAACCGAGGAGCTATTCCTAATGAAGAAATAAAAGAAACAGATGAAGATGTGGACCTTATTGGTGCAATGCATGAAATAGGTCCAGCAACAAGTAGGGCAATTCAGATACGATTATGGTTCGGTCTAATTCAAGATTTTGTGGATTTATCAAATGGTAAAATAAAATGGGAAGTACTTCTTGAATTCATTGAAACGACTGCGCTGCAATCTCTCAAAGGCAGATCAGCTCCATTAACTGTAGAGGAAGGACGCAGAGCTTTAACAGAACTTCTGGCTGATGAAGTTCTGATTGCTTTAAGGTCAAATAATGAAGGGAAATTCGTTGAAATGGAGCAGGGTCTATGGATAGTTAATTCATCAATACTAAAGAAACTAAAAGAAACAGCAATTCAGATTATCGAAACTGAGCTTAAGAAACATCATTCCAATGTATCTCGTTATCATGGTTACTATGATCTTTGTGCAAACAATACATCCTACGTAATTTTTCCGAATCAGCAGCAATTGAGTACTCTTTTGAATTTACATAGTGACATTGCTTGCAGGACATGTAAATCCTCTAAGGTCGTTTGTATTCTCACAGCTTCAGAATATCTTGAAGATAGTGTGGTCACTCCTGGAAATCTGGTCATTAAGACGATGGATGATGGTGTTTCTGCTCTAATAACCTAAGTTGATTGGATTCTGGTGCATACTACGGAATTGTTCTCGAGTAATGCAGTTAAACGACCTGCAATAAGCAAATTGAAGATTACAATATCCATATTCAGATTCGCCAAGCTTACAAGCTCCGTGATTTTCTTGGTCATTCCTCCTGTTACATCAGTACTAGAAGATGAACCTGTCAGCGAAAGTACCTCTGTTTTGTTAGAGTCATTGATGATGGGAATGGGTTTTGCATTTGGATTCACTGTTGGATTGTCATCCATGACACCATCTACATTAGTACCAATAAAAACGGCTTTAGGTTTGAGCTGTTCTGCAAGATATTTTGCAATCGTATCACCACTTAGAATTGATGCAGATTTTGTTCTATCGATACATACATCTCCATGGATAATCACAGTTATGCCAGCTTTCAGTGTTTCTTCGATTATCTTTGTTGAAAATTGATCTATCAAATTGTTATGTAATGTCACAAACATGAAAGGCGAAATGACTACCCCGGGAAGCCCTTGGATGTTCAATTCCTTTTCCACTCTTGATGCAAGAAGAGTCATGTTATGGCGTATTTCTGGAATTCCTGCAAGTAGCTGTTCTGGAGCAGCATCAGGATTTCCAAACCCATGTTTGTGAGCAGCTTGATGGCCATGTGCACCACCACCAAGAACTACAATCAGTTTACCATCATGGGCTGTGAGCTCTTTCGCAATACGACTAAGATGCTCTTCGTTAACTGTAGGGGGTGATGATTCTTTGTGGGTAATCACAGACCCGCCTAGTTTTACAATCACTAGATTCTCCAATTGCAACACATTTTATCGAGAATGATACTACTCTTATGGACGTTATCATTATATGACGGGTAATTGATTCACAAGACAAGCTTTTTATCCGATTCAATTTCCGTAGCCCTTGGACACCTCTTAAAGCAGAGAGTGATTATTCCATGACTCAAAGAGCACGAATACGATTATCAAGCACGAGTACAGAACATCTAGATGGGGTCTGTAATCAGATTAAACGAATTACTAGAAAAACTGGTGTCCGTATGGCAGGCCCGATACCACTTCCTACTCGTAGAATGGTAATTCCAACTAGAAAGACTCCCTGCGGTCAGGGATCTATGTCATGGGATAAATGGGAGATGCGTGTTCATAAAAGACTCATTGATATTGATGCTGATGAAAGAGCAATACGGCAGATTATGCGTGTAAGAATTCCGGATTCAGTATACATTGAAATCGAGCTGACAGGATAGAATAGTGCGTTTCTCTCCGAATACAAAGCCTTTTTGCACTATTGTGCAAGCCTTACATATTCTATCTCTGAGGAATTCAGGCTATGTGTGGTATTATTGGTGTAGTTCAGAAGCGTGGTAATGTCGCTCCATTCATACATCAAGCACTCAAACGACTTGAGTACAGAGGTTATGATTCTGTAGGAGTAACTACGATTGAGAACCACAAGTTATACATGAAGAAAGACAAGGGAAAGGTCGAAGAAGTTCATAGAAAGCTTGACCTAGATGAAATGCCAGGGTCTATAGGTATTGGTCACACACGATGGGCAACCCATGGAATACCTTCCATGTTGAATTCGCATCCTCATTTTGATTGTAACAACGAGATTGCTGTTGTCCATAATGGTGTGATAGATAATTTCTTGGAACTTAGAAAAGAGCTCAGTGCAAAAGGTCACAAGTTGAAATCAGAAACTGATACTGAGATAATTCCTCATATGATTGAAGATTATATGAAAGATGGTTTAGATTTGGTTGATGCCGTTAAGGAAGTAACAAGACGAATTGAAGGTACATACGCAATTGTTGTAATGACTACCAAGGAAGAAGAGAATAAAATTGTGTGTACTCGTGATGGAAATCCACTAGTTATTGGTAGAAAGAAAGATGTTTCATACGTATCCTCTGATATTCCAGCGTTCTTGCCCATGACAAATGATATGATTCTTCTTCTTGATGGGGAGATTGCATGTTTAACCAGCGATGAAATTAAAATAGAAAACTTAGCTGATGGAAGCAAAATTAATCGAGATAGTATTGAGATCAGTTGGACTGCTGATCAAGCACAGAAAAGTGGTTACCCACATTTTATGCTAAAAGAAATACATGAACAACCGGAGGCTATTAGAAATACACTTCATCTCAGAGAAGATATAATCAAGCAGGCAGCAGAGATAATCCATTCATCTGACAGGGTCTTTATGCTGGCGATGGGTACTTCTGGACATGCAGCTTTAGCTGGGAAACATATGTTTGCATCGATTAGTGGTATACTTCCAACATTTGAACTTGCGAGTGATTTCTCGGACACGGTATATGGTGCTTTGACAGAGAAGGATTGTATAATTGCAATCACTCAATCAGGAGAAACAACGGATACGATTGCTGCTGTTAAATTCGCAAAGGAACATGGAGTTAAAATAATCGCAATAACAAATGTAGTAGGTAGCTCAATTACGCGTCTTGCAAATCATACAATTTTGACGCAGGCTGGGCCTGAAATCGGAGTAGCAGCTACAAAGACCTTCATGGTTCAGCTTACATCTCTTGCTTTGATTGCGTTAGCCCTCGGAGAACTCACGGGTTTCACGGACTCGAATAGCATAGAAATTAAACGTAAGTGTTTAGAAAAGATACCGGAAATAGTATCTGATACAATCTCGAGAAATGAGGAATTGGCAAGAAGACTTGCTGGTGAACTTTATGAAAAGAGAAGCCTTCTGTTCTTGGGTAGAGGTGTATCAATTGCAACTGCAGAAGAAGGTGCACTGAAACTAAAAGAAATAGCTTACAACCACGCAGAGGCATACTCTGCAGGTGAATCAAAACATGGTCCAATTGCTCTTGTTGAAGATGGCTTTCCTGTAATCTTTGTAGCTCCAAATGATGAAACACGAAGTAGAATGATTGGAAATCTCATGGAGATGAAGGCGAGGGGAGCTTCTATTATTTCTGTGATTCTCAAAGATGATGTAGAATTAGCGAGTCTATCAAAATTTGTGTTCACGATACCAGAAGATATTGAACCAGAATTTTCAACAATGGTATATATTGTACCTCTTCAGCTGTTTAGCTATTATATGGCATTGAGAAAAGGGTATGATCCGGACATGCCTCGCAATCTTGCAAAGTCAGTTACCGTTCTTTGAGGACTTTATATCATCAATAACTACCTGATTATTTGTGAGGATAAGGTAATGTTCATCCAGGTTCTAAGCCCACTTATAGACTTTGCAAACTTGATTGCGGGATATTTTGCTGAGATTTGGGATTTTCTAATCTTTATTGGTAATATCTCATCATTCGTTGTTGTTCTAATAGGCGCAATTCTTTGGTTCACTGAGGTAAATCAAAAAAGAGGAAAAGGACTTGTCTTCAGTGGGGTACTCCTAGCAATTGTCGTTCAGTACTTTGTATTCTTCCCACCGAGTTTCGTATTAATCTAGAGATTCCAATGAATTACATCAGTTGCTTTGAAATGATTACAAGAGTGTCAGCAAGTTTATCAATGTCATCAATGGTGTTGTATACATGCATAGATGCCTGAACGAGACCATCATCTGTTATTGATTGGATTATTGGGTGTGCACAGATATACCCGCTTCTCACTGCGATATTTGATTCATCCAAGAATAATGCAATATCATGGCAGCCTATATCAGAAGAGCTTCCTAGGTTGAATCCAAAAATAGTGTTTGTTTCATTCGGATTTCCATATAATGTAAGATCAGGTATCTCCAATAATCGCTTTTTCATGTGTCTGGATAGATTCATGACATGAAAAATGAGATTCTTTTCATCAAGTTCTGAAAGATACTCGATTGCTTTACCAAGTCCAGCTATTGCGGGGATGTTTATGTACCCTGATTCAAATTTATGGGGTTGGAAAGCTGTTTCATAAGTTTTATCATGAATTACAGATACGGAGGTTCCTCCCAGGATTCCAGGTGTGTGATTCTGTCCTAGTTCTGGTGAAATCCATTGGATAGCCAATCCCGGTGGACCCATGAGTCCTATATTTGCTGAAAAAACGAGAACATCACAGCCTAAGTTGACTGGAGAGCCTTGTGTCAATCCGATTGATCTTGTTGCATCGGTTAGTAATATTGCATCATGTTCATGAACAATATCTGAAGCTTTTGTAATCGGGTTTATTGTTCCTATGCCGGGAATAGTATGCCCAATTGCAACAATCCCAGTTTTTTCATCCACAGAATGTTCCAGAAACTCCAATGATATGGTTCCATCATCCTTGAGTGGAACTACATCAACTTCAAGATTTAGAACTTCAGCGGCTCTTAGCAATGAAATATACACCGAATTTTCTTCATTTTGAGAGATAATGATTTTCTCTTTCTTATTTTGTTTCCAGTCGTATCCATAAACGAGAGATGCTATTGCAGAAGGAATTGATTTCTGAAAAGAAAACGAAGAAGGTTCCCCTTTCAAGAATGTTGCCAAGGTTTCGCGAACATCCTTGACAATGCTACCACCTTTTACAGCAAGGCTGTACGCACCTCGACGAGCAGAGGCAACAATTGTGTTTAGAAAATTGGTTGTAGCGTCAACAGCGACTTTGGGTACAAGTGTCGTACTTGCTGAATCAAAGTATACAAAATCCGCATTCATCTTGTATATTTCAAAGTCGGACTTGATATCTAATCGGTCTGTCATTATATTAGCTGTGCTGAAAGAACTGCTTTAATACAATATCGCATTCTTGTTAGATGATTCAAAGTGTTAGAGAGTTTGGTAGAAGGTTACTTTGTCAAGACCTTAGATAATCTCATATTTGAGGTAAAAGGAGTAGTTCATCCTAGTGATAGAACTATAGCGTACGTAAGGTATGTACCTGATATTGTTTCATCAGAATCGACCTCAGGCTTTCGGAAAATCTATGATTTGCGTGAACGAGAAGAGTATCTCAAAAAATATCACTCGGAATATTTGTGGTTTAGTGAAGCTCATGGAAGAATTTTGCAAGCAGTTCCTCATGAGAGAGTAATGCAAGTTCTTGATCCAGTAGAACATATGGTTCAACTTCGTGAGAAGTCTAGTGAACTTGCTGTTGCTACTTCTAACCTAGTTGATTTGTTACTGGAGTATACCGATATAGATACACATTCTATAGGTGTTACAGGATCACAGCTTGTTGGTGTCGCAAGAGAAACGTCAGATATTGACCTGGTTGTTTTTGGAAAATTTATGTGTAACAAATTCTATACAAGACTGAGTGAATCATACGATGAGATTCCTGGATTAGAGCACTATCAAGGAGAGCTTCTCGATGAACATGTCAAATTTAGATGGGGTGATTTGGTTATATATCAAGAACCCCTTCGTGAGATAGAAAGTAGGAAGATACTACAAGGATTATTCAGAGGTCATCAATTTTTCATCAGGCTAGTCAAACGTCGCCAAGATATCAATGAGAATTTCGGACAGGTTATATCAAAAAACTTGGGAACACTGGAAGTTCAATGCAAGATTACCAATGATCAAAATTCTATTTTCACTCCTTGTTCATATCAAGTAGAATCACCTGATTATCCAGAATTGATGCAAATAGTTAGTTATCGAGGACGATTCACAGAACATGTTGCAGCTAATCAGTTTGTGAATATTAGAGGTAGACTTGAGAGTGTGGTTGATACAAGCACAGATGATCGCTATCAGCAGTTAGTTTTGGGAGAGAATTCATCAGATTATTTGATACCACGTTGAATTCACAGTATATTCATAAAAACAGGTTCACAGGGTTTTCGTGTGAATGGCGCCATAATTGTGAACACTTTCTGCGAAACAGGTTTTTGCGTGCTTATTGAAGGTGATTTGGCTCTCATAGGTCTTCTTATCCTTGTGAATAGACACACCCCTTCGTTTCCAGTGGAACTAAGTAAGGGGACATATGAAACGTGTACTGATTCATTCACACAGTATATAGAATAGTGAATAACAAACAGAATGGAGAAATGTCTTAATTTTAAAAATAAAAGCCTTATAATGCTTTTTTACTGGTATTGGATGCGTACAGGACGTGAGCACATGAGATACGGGGCGGACGAGTTCTATATGAGTGAAAACGTCCTATGTAGCTCTTATCTACGTATATTTAATTCACATACTCACACTTATTTGGATGTCAATACTATTTTGTTGTGAATACAATAGTAGATAGAACCCTCGAAGGTGAAAGATATGAACGATGGAGAAAGAACAAACTATGTCTATGAATTCACATACAGTTCAGCTCCAGGGCTTCGTGAAATCTTTCAATGCAAATATGTCAGCCCAGTTGAGGCACTTAATAGGTTTAAAAAGATCCTATCACTGACCGAGGCACCTTTTGATTTCAAGATTCTAGTATCTGATGAAACAATGGGTGAAGAATCTAGTTTTCAAGTC
Organism: uncultured archaeon; assembly: GCA_964564335.1. GTDB lineage: Archaea > Asgardarchaeota > Thorarchaeia > Thorarchaeales > Thorarchaeaceae > SMTZ1-45. The sequence continues at coordinate 4,851 of CAZMBV010000013.1, read as the reverse complement.
AAGGGCGGTAGCATCGATGAAATGTTTGCCAAATTTAAGGTATTCTTAGAAACTAGTACTGGCTGCGTCTTTGATGAAGCTGTCAGCGAAACTCCAGTAACAAGTTACGATGAAACTAGGTTAGAGTCTATGAGTAACTATGAAAAGATGCAGGTAATCATCTATGCATCTTTCAAACATGGAAAGTTTTCTTCTCTCGACGTAGCAGAAATCTATGAAGATACATTCAGTGAAAACCTTCCAAAGAGCACAGCTTCTACCTATCTTGCACGAATGTGGGATAATAGTAAAGGACATCTTGAGCGTTATGGAAATAGATCAGGGTATACTTATCGCTTGAAGACTGAGGTAAAAGAAGTCTTGAGGGAAACAGAAAGAGCAGAAGAACTCTTGGCAGCCATTCAAATGCGAGTTCGAGAATAGCTTGATACTCTTCTGCAGCGATTTTATTTGTATTATTAGTATTACAAATCGAAGGTATGTTCTTCAAGGGTGATGTTTAGTGTAGCCAATTCCTCTAAGATTGGTTCATAGATTTCAGGAATGATCGGGCGATGCACACCTGTGAGATTGATTCGGCCTTCGAGTATCATTCTGCTAGCAATTGCAACAGGAAGCGCAACTGTTCTTGACATGGAGCTATCTCCATTTGGAATTCCATAGTCAATCATTGTTGATGTTATCTTTTGTTTTTTATCGGGATACTCAGCAATGAATTCGTGGTGCATTATCAGCATATCACGCTCTCCCGGTGCGTAGTTCATTTTCTCTTCAAAGAGAGCACATAGTGCATCAAGTCTTGTGTTTACCTTAGGATCTATCTCTCTTTCATCGAATAATCCAAGCCACTCAAAACGGGTAATGACCATACTGTCTTTATCGATTTTGCAGAATTTTGCAACAGCCTCTTTGAGATCTTCATCTCCAGCTGATGTTAAGTCCTTTATCAAATCAGCATAGGTAATACCACTGAGAGATCTTTCTTCTATATCTAGTAAACCTAGGTCTGCAATTTTATCGAGAGTTTCACACCATCCTATGTTCCTATAAGTTCCTCTCAGCATAGTTTTGGTTTCTTGTATGTTGTAAATGTCAATGTAAGACATACTATCTCGATTCGGATAGCCTTCAAAAATACCCATACCTGGAACTTCCATAGGTACACAGTTCTGAAAGAGATCAGCTCCTCGAATCTTAACCTCTTTTCCATCACGTAGAAAGTGTGCATCATTTCGTCCTGCAAGTAATACTCCCCTTGGACTCCAAGAAAGCTTGTATCCATAGGGATTATCATTTGCATCTGGAGCAGGGAGACCTCCAGTGAAAGATGTGAAACTAACAATCTTTCCATTGTTATTGTGCACATGGTCGATGATTTTCATGGCACTCATATGATCGATACCAGGATCGACGCCACACTCATTCAAAAGTAAGACACCTGCCTTCTTTGCATCATCCTCTAATGCTTTCATCTCATCTGAAATGTATGAGGTGGTGCAGAACATCTTCTTGTGCTTGATTGCAACCTTTGCAGCCTTTACATGGTATATGTAAGGAAGCAGAGAGCAAACAAGATCAACTTTTGCAGTTAGGTCATCAAGAAGAGCGTCATCTGTGGCTATATTGAAAGCAATAGCTTCAGCATTCTTGCAACCTTGTATCAATTTTTCAGCCTTACTTTTGGTCCTACTGGCAACCATTACATGGATACCATGTTCGCTAAGATAATGAATAAACGGACGGGCTACGAGCCCGGCGCCCAAACATAGCACTTTCTTCATTGTTTTTGTCTCCCTAGTTCAGATATTGATTCAAATATTCAAAATTCTTTGTTAATTCCCCTCTATATACGATGATTGCATCTTTGATCTCCCTTGGTAAGTCTAGGTCTTCAAAAGATGCCTTGAAGTCTGTCTTTGCAAGCGCTGGTATGAATTCAAGTAAGGTCTCACCGAATGATGTTGATGCTTCACGTGGAAGTTCGCATGGTAAATTATCAACGGCCATAATCACTGGACCTTCACCTTTTACACCAAATTTTGCTCGATCTTCATTGATTAGATAGACAAAAGCAGGTTCAGCAGGGGTTGTACAATCAAGTGTGAACTCGATGGCACCACCAATATCACAAGAGATATCTCCTATCACACGCAATTTCCTGGATTCGTCTTTCCAGTGTTCTCGAATGAAATCCTTTGTAATTAATCGAGGATATTTATTCGTCCAATAGATGCAGTTCATGATGACTGTAAGATATTGAACATAATTATGAAACACACCACTGTAATCTGTCTTTCCTGACTTGTAGTAGTCTTGTAATTCGAATTGCTTTGACGAATCTTTTGGTTCTACCATATCTTCTTCTTTGAAGACACATTTGTATAGCAAGTTGCTCTTGGATTCAAGATTTTGAAGATCTTCTGGTTGAACTACCTCATGCGGAAGCAAGTCAAAGAGTGATTGCGCTCCTTGAGATACATTTCCATATCCTGCAAATCCAACAACAAATGGTGAAAGCTCTTCAGGAAGTCCTTGCTCTTCGATTCGTTTTCCGAGAATCTTGAATTCTTCTTTTACAGCTTCAAGACCCTTGAGTTCCAAGGTTTTTTGCATTCCAGAAAAAGGATTGGGTTTGATACCTTCGATTTCTAAACGTTCTCCAAGAACACGGAGTGTATCTGATATACCCGCCATTCCAGCCCAATTCCCGAAGAAAATCAAACGCCTTCCCTTGTCATCCACTACTCGTTCGTAGTCAATTAATGTAGATCCAGTATTCATAATATGACGCAGCATAGGCATGTTGTATTTCTGACCCTTGATTGTGTGGCTGAAGAAGACATAGGCTACATCTTTTTCAAAGAAATCGATTGGCATCTCTTTGATACCGAGAACAATTGGTACGCCACTTCCTTTCAGTGGAAGTGATGTTGCGCCAACTTGTTCGTATTCTTTTTCTTCGAACGCACGTTGGGTACTAGGTTCGATAACAAATTCAATGCCATGTTTGTCGACAAGAGATTCCACTTGATCAGGTATGAGTGCAACCCTCGTTTCAAACGCTTTTTCTTCCTTTCGTAAACCAATCCTATTCAATTATATTTCCTCCACTTCCTAGGTCAGGAATAACGTGTGCTGAGAGCGAGGCCAAGACACT
>CAZMBV010000013.1:0-1594 GCA_964564335.1 uncultured archaeon | reverse complement strand
TACTTGAAGACTCTCCAGGAAAGAAGATACTCTTACTTGCAAACGAAGCTATTGCACGTGGGGTATTAGAGGCTGGGGTTAGGTTGGTTGCACTTTATCCTGGTACACCCAGTAGTGAGATTGGAAACAACCTTACATTCATGGCACCAAACATACCAAATTTTTACTTCGAATTCAGTACGAACGAAAAAGTTGCACTCGAAGTGGCTGGGGCTGCAGCTGTTGCAGGAGTCAGGTCAATGATGGTCTGTAAAGGTCCAGGTCTCAATGTAGCAGCAGACCCATTTTTCTCACTTGCATATGTAGGAGTTCGAGCTGGCATGGTAATCGTTGTAGCTGATGACCCAAGTATGTGGAGCTCACAGAATGAAAACGATAGTAGATACTATGCACTGATGGGAAACATGCTATTGATGGAACCAAGCGATCCAATCGAAGCTAAATCAATGCTGCTTGAAGCATACAACTTCTCAGAACAATTCGAGATACCTGTCCTCTTTCGAACTACAACTCGGGTCAATCATACTAGAGCGCCAATTGAATTTGGACCAATACCTTCACTCCCGGATAAGGTTGAGTTTGAAAAAGATCCATTCAGATTTGTACCAATTCCAGCAGTTGCAAGAGTTCGACATCCATGGTTACTTGATCAGATTGAAAAAGCTCGTGAAGTTTCAGAAGCTAGTCCATTGAACTTCACTGAGGGTGAAGGAGACCTTGGAATCATTACTTCCGGTGTATCGTATAATTATGTGAAAGAGGCTCTATTGGAGATGAACCTCTCAGCAGAGATCCTAAAATTAGGAATTACTCACCCCCTCCCAGAAAAGAAAGTGACAGAGTTTCTGAAGCGTCATGAGAGAGTAGTTGTAGTTGAAGAGCTTGAACCATTTCTTGAAACACACGCTCGGCGCCTAGCCCATCTGGAGAAAGTTACAGTAGATATTTTTGGCAAAGAACAAGGCTTCTTCTCTCGTGTAGGAGAATATAGTCCAAGGATTGTTATAGAGGCTCTATGTAATATTAATAATTGTAATACACCTATTAATTGGGAAGATATCGATAAGCTGTCTGAAACGGTATTAAATCTACCACCAAGACCACCTCTGTTATGTGCAGGCTGCCCCCATCGAGCATCGTATTATGCTATTCGGGCTGCAACACGAGGGAAAGCAATCTATCCGACAGATATTGGATGCTATACTCTAAGTATCTCACCACCTCTGGAAACCGCAGACATTCTCTTTGATATGGGATCATCAATAACTACAGCCTGTGGACTCTCCGAGGTTACAGACCAGGATATTGTCGCATCAATTGGTGACAGTACCTTTTTCGCATCTGGACTCCCAGGTATAGTCAACGCAGTATACAATCAACACAGAATCTGTTTAGTAGTCTTAGATAATAGAACAACAGCAATGACCGGTCATCAACCTCATCCTGGAACTGGAATGACCGGAATGAGAAAAGAGGTTCCACCAATTGACATCGAAGAAGTTTGTAAAGGTATCGGAGTTGAGTATGTAAAGACAATCAACCCATTCGAGTCTATTGCAGGTCTAGTTGGTGAAGTAAGAGAGATGGTAAAATG
>CAZMBV010000012.1:0-24991 GCA_964564335.1 uncultured archaeon | reverse complement strand
TGTCAACACCAGCCTTGTCAGCAACTGTCCTCTCCCTCTCGGGATCAAGAGCTACGTAACATAGCTTCTCTTTGACATCTCTGACAATTTCTTTCTCAGCACCGCTTACCATTGTGTACCCTCTCTGTCTGAGAAGTCTGCGTAGGTATTCGGTAATGTCTCGTCCAGCCAAGTCGATTCTGCGGATAGCGTGATTGATTGAAAAGCCCTCATAGATTGGTACTATGTGGGTCACACCGTCACCAGAGTCGATGACCAGACCAGTTGTTCGACCAGATGCGTATAGTGAGAGTACTGCCTGTGTGGCAACGTATACTGCTGGAACTCCGAAGTTGTCAAACATGACGGAGGCCATGCGCTCTCTGTTCTCTCTGGGATTGAATGGTGCTTCAGTTAGAAGTACCGGATTTTCGCTTGGGTCTACTTTCAAGTCGTTATAGAATGTGTAGCTCCATATCTTCTCAATAGCATCCCAGTCTTCGATTTTTCCATGAGCGATTGGATAAACCAGACGTAGAACTCCACGTAGGTTAATGGCCTCTTCACCGATGTAGTAATCACGGGTATAGTGATCAACATCAGTCATGATTGATTCATATCGTGGATATCCAATCAAGGTGGGCCAGACACTGCGTGGCTGATCTTCGCCGGCGTAACCGTTCTTGCTCAAACCTGTACCGTTGTCGATGACAATCGGTTTTGCGCCAAGAAACTCGTCTTCAGCCATTTTTCGGTCCTCGTTTTTTTATTTTAAGACAAATCAACAATCTAGATTTGCCAAGGCGGAGCTTTCGAGACTCCGTGCTACTACTTCATTCCGCCAGATTGTATTTAAGCATATGGCGGACGGGTCGCCTTCTTATCGAAAAGTATCTTAGGTATGTATATTATATCGCCATTTCAAGCCATTTTTCGGCGTTTCTAAGGCATTACCTTAGATAAGTATAAATGGTTAATACACCAGATTACTAGCTAATACATCCGCAAATGGAGTGTCCAGACATGCTTCGAAAGACCATGGAAGACTTGATTCGCGAAGAAATTGAAACCGTCAGAGCTAGGCGGATTATACTGGACCAGCTTGAAGGGGGATTGAAGACGGGGGCAGAACTGCGAGAGAAGATTAGTACGGACACCAAAGCGCAGTTGGTTCTGCAGGGAGCCAGTAAGAGAGAGATTGCGAAGGTTGAGATAACGAGTCCTAAACTCTACTACAACACAAAACATTTGGAAGAACTTGGAATCATTGTCAGTTGGAAACAATCTCAATACCGCCTGTTCGAATTGGAACCTAAGGCAATACACCCGATACGTAGAGCCTTGGGAATTACAAAACCACTATTGTATGTTACTTCACTGAGCCGTCCAGAGGATCAACGCCCTTTTGTACAGTGGTTGACCAATAATCCACACTTCAATCCGAAAAAACTCCTTGTTTTTGTAGAAGCTGCACACTGGACAAGAGGGGTTTCAAGAATCGTTGATAGGTTCATTCCTGATGATGCATTCAGAAGATGGACAACAGAATGGATAGAAGTTCCAGATGAGGTCACTGGTACTGAAGATGAAGCAGAATATGGATTTCTCCAGGGAACAGTAGATTTTCTTGAAGCGGCTATTATTGATAATATCTTCATTCATGATATGGTGATTGATTTAACACTGGGAAAGTCACTTATATCACTAGCATTGGCAAAGATTGCTTCAGAGTATTCAATTACTGCATTCCATGTCACACGCTATGACGCATCCAACTCCGAGCTTAGCTATTACTAAGGAGTGAGTACATGTGAGCCCAAAGAGGAGAGAACGAAAAATTACCTGGAAAACGGTTGATATCGAGAATAGACTGGACACGATAACACAGGTTCTTGAAAGAACTAAGAGACAGACGCCAGAAAACAAGACTCGCCTCCTCGGAAAGGTGGACCGATGGTTGGAACAAATAGAAGAGATTAATGATAAGATTAGGTACATCAAAAAGGTCCTCACACCAAAGTTAGAGAGAGCTCTTGACCTTAAGATTAGAAATAGGGAGATTCTAATCGCAGCCATGTTTCAACCTAGTACGAAGAATCTCTTCTTGGAACTTGATATTCAATACCGGGGAGAGAATAATCCATTTAACGATGGTGGATTGGATGCTTTAGTATCATTGAGTGAATCAGCGAAGAGATTCGCACTCTTGGGAGATGCTGCAATCTCCATGGCGGTCATCTATCATTTCTGGCAAACTGTAAGTGAGAATGTAGGAAAACTCACGCAGGAGAAATCGAGTATTGTTAGTAATGAGCACATGGCAGATCTATGTGACAGGTGGGGGCTTTACGAACATCGAATACACTTTGATCCTGAAATACCTAGTAAAGGCGAAATACAACATGACAAAGGTACCCTTGTTGAAGCAGTCTACGGGATAATACAGATGGAATATGGATTTGAGCATGTTTTGAAGAATATTGATTATTTGCTTTAGTACTCAGTCAAATCGTACTCATCTTCTCTATGCGTCGGACTGTCAGACATGGGATAGATCTCATTTAATCGTTTGCGAACAGTACTTGCAATTTTTGCTTCGCAGTAGACTCTAACGGATGGAATCGTATGAGTTTGTTGTTTGAGTGTATGTACAAGTGGTCGGCCTTCTTTAGTTTCATCTAGACTCACAATATCAAATCCTTGCTCACCACCCACAAGAAGTGGGATTTTTCGCAGTTTCTTTTCACCTAGTTCGGGAATTACTATATCTAAAATCACACTACCCGGTTCTTCAGAAAGGTCTCTTTCCGCTTCAATTAAGGACTTGATGTCACCCAACATAGATTCGAGTTTCTTTTTAGCATCTGGTTCAAAGGAAACCAGCGGTCGGGAGAGTGCAACTTTGAAGAGCCTCCTGTATCGGATCCGAGAAGAATACTCACGTACGAAATCAATCTTGGACTCGCCAAGCCAACGGAATAAATCAGCATCAGTCCAACGAGTGAAGTATCCTAAACATTCATTCTTTGAGAGGTCTTCCTCCTCCATTCGAAAGTAAGTGGCTTTTGATATCAAAGCTTCCGCTAATTTTACGGCGTGATGAAGATAAAGGTCCGCGAACATCCAATTTCTACTAAGAATCAGAGCCTCAAGTGAGTGGATAGCTTTGAGCATGAACGCACGAATATAATTCCCATTCTTATCAAGTACAACTCGATTGGTAAGCATGACTCGTTCAGCTGGAAATACACCTAATTCAACACCACTGAAGTAAGCGTCACGAATCAAATAATCAGTCTTGTCTATATCAAGTGGATGGTCAAGAAAGTCTGAGAGAAGTTTCAGAACAGGATCTTTTGTTCTCCGTTTGAGTATGTCTACAATATCTTGTGGTTCAATATCATTTTGAACAAGGGTATCAGTAAGACCACTACTCATAATCAAGAACTCACCAAGATCAGCATGGTTCAATCCTGCCCAAGATTCCAGTGCGTACTCGATAGTGTGAGATGTGGGAGGATGTCCAACATCGTGAAGTAAAGCTGTAGCCCTGAATAACTTCTTCTGATAATCATTTAGTAATCCCGAAAACGGGACAAAGCAAGCTGTATCTAGGTCTTCGCAATAATTCACTACCCTGATAGATTTCTGTGCAAGAAAGTTGGTTCCTATACAATGTTGGAACCTAGTATGAGTGGCTCCAGGATAGACAATATGAGCTGGACCCAACTGCATCACGTAGCGAAGTCTAAGCATCTCCCAAGTTGAGATGACATCGAGTTCCCATGGTTCAAAAAGAATTGCACCATGAACTGGGTCTTGAAGTGCTTTCTGACGACTATTCCTTTCACCCATTGCAATGAGGGTATTATGATCATTAATCGTTTGGGAAATAGGATCCCAGACTTCACCACCTATTCTCTTTGCAGATACCAGTTCCTGCTCTCGAAGACCGGTAAGGCGGATGAGCTGAACGGTTTCCACGTCAATATCTTTGAACACAATGAACCACTCCAATAAAATAGACCATAGCCTGTATTTAAGGAATGACGCGGAACTCGTAATTAACTATGCTTTCGTGAAACCTTCACACGTTCACGAACCACATTATACTCCAATGTGCTATCTGTTTCCATTACTTTGCAATACTCATTTGGAGTACAGTACCCCCAGCTTCTAAGAGCATTACATGAAGGTGCTCCACGCGATTTATAGAATGGAGGATCTATAAGACTCACTGTAACTAGATAATTCGTGACTGTCTTGATTGTCTTTTTTGCATAAGCAAGACGGATACAGGGGGGTGCTCTTTTGACAATATCCCATGTTGCCATCTTATACAATCGATACCACAATGGACATTTTTTTGCTACATAGAGATAATCGCATTTAGGACAAGTTTTACTATGGATGGATATCTCGCACAATTCATTTCGAGTGGATTTGGTTAATCCTGCATAACGCAGTAAGTGAAAATTAACTTCTGCAAAGAGTTCAGGAGTGAAAGAACGAAACTCCTCTGCAAAAAGCTGCAACTCTTTTGCGACGTCTTCTGGAGCTGCGGTCCATTCTTCCTCATCAATAGAAGGTATCCGTCTATCTCTATCCATGGGATCATATTCCGTTGTTTAAGACTTAAGCACATCAATAATGGCAGATGTCCTCTAGTCTAATAACTCTTAAATGGTATAGTCAACCTCCATCGCTCCTTGTAGGCTCAAGTAACAAGGGGATACTCCATATGCCATCGCTCGATGTTATCTCAAAGACCATTTTCAAAGAGGTCATCACATCAATCGAGCTAGTAGACTTGAATGGCAATGGAAAATCTAATGTCATTGTTACAACCCTTAACGGAGACGTTCGAGTTTACGATTTTGATAAGGAAGAGAAGAAACCTCTTACTGAGTTATGCAGGATAGAAGATCTCCCACCTTTAGCAGCTATTGGAGTAGGAGATGTAACAGGTGACGGCATTCCAGATTTCGTAATGTGTGGACTCGACAATACTATGCGCGTTCTTGTCTACATGGATGATACAATTAGTATCAAAGCATCAACACCATTGGGTAACCTTCCTACTGCTGTTTCAGTGTTGAATGTTTTTGATGATGAGAGCGCAGAGGTTATCGTTTCTACAAACGACGGCAGTATGAGATGCTATGGATGGTATGATGTAGCATTGGATAAGCTGGCTCACAAAGTATTAGAGAGACCTGTCTTTTCTATCTGGCCTCTGATGACTAGAGGTATGCCATATAGTCGATTTGTGTTTGGAGATGATTCAGGGTACTTTTTTATCTATCAATATGCAGATGATCGCCTTCATGAACGGGCGAAGATTCATGTTGGTGGAGAAGTAGGACTTGTTTCAACTGGTGATGTTACTGAAGACCATAACTCTGAAATTATGATTCTATCAGACTCCAGAACTCTTACACTCTTTGGTTTGGTCAAGGGATCAATTGAAAAGATTGATTCAATTCGAGCACCCAATCCTGTTAATGCAATTCGCATGGGAAGATTTTGGGATTTAGAACCGACACGTGGTCAACTACTTGTAAGTCATGCAAATTCAAACATAGCAATGCTTTCTGTTGTAGGGAGGCGATTGATAGAAGAAGCTTCCATTAAGACAACAAAGAAATCGACAGAGTCGTCAATCTCAGTGGGAGATGTGGATGGCGATTTAAAAGATGAGATTGTACAGGCTGTTGGAAATAACCTGTACATCATCGATTTCAATGACAATCCGATGGTCTAATTGAGTTTTGGCATGAATATGTCACTAGCTTGTAGAACCTTGATTGACTTGGTTTCTGTATTAGCTTGAATCTTGGGAACCACATTGTTTTCAATCCAGGACTTGACTGATGCTCTTGCGTCGTCAATTGTTTCTCCTTCAGCATTCATATCAAAACGAATGAAAAGATTGTAGGGTTCTCTCTCTGTGAATTCCTTTTTGATCATAGCCCAGAAAGCCTTTGAACCTGCTGGGATATCAATCCGACCAAGAATTTCATACCATGATTTGCCTTCCATTCTTTTGGAAACGATGGCTAAATCTTTCAACTCTTTTAATTCTTTCAAAGCTGCGAGAACTTTTTCTCCGACTTGCTTTGTGTCTTTCATGCTTTCGAATTCTGCTATTAGGTAATGATCTGCTCTGAACTTGGGCATTGAAGGACGACTCCGTTTACTGATTCTATGGCGGCCTCTTGCGTCCGACTCTTAAATATAATGGTCTATCATGTGGTCTGCTGAATCTGATTCTTGTAATGGTACAATCTGTAAGCTGCAGTACATAGACCCATTAATGCCACAATAACGAGTCCCCATGTAACAAAACCTAGCAGGGAAAAAATGACAAGAGTGAGAAGTCGTTCAGACCTACCTCCCAAACCAACATCGAGATCAGAAACTCCAAGACTCTCTGCGCGAGCGCGTGTATAGCTAGTCATTAACCACCCAAAGACAGCTAACAAAGCCCACATTGAAATGGACAAGCCAATTAATGTAGTAGCAGGGAAAGCGAGAGCAATACCTGCAAGGATTAATGTTTCTGCAACCTTGTCAATGACTGAATCAGTAAGACCTCCCGAACGTGATGCTGAATTGTTTAATCTTGCAACTGCACCATCAACACCATCGAAAAGACCTGTCATGAAAACCAGTACTGCAAACAGCACTTGCAATTGAGTTATAGGAAGAGAAATGAATGCAGCCAAGGCAAAAAGTAAACTGAGATATGTTATCGAGTCGGGAGTTGCACCAGCTTTTGCAAGAGGCCGCGCAATTGCATAAACCAATCCTCGAAAAACACCACGAATTCTGAATTTACTAGGCATCTTTATTCCTCCATCCCAAAGGCTTCAGAATCATTCATTAAGATATTACTCAACTTGGTATGATCAGGTATCCTTGATTGTCCAGAGATGACTGCATTTTGTATATCACATTGAGATCCAACTTGTGTTCCTGCACCCACACTTGTGTAGGGTCCTATCATGCAATTATTTCCAATGGTGGATTTTCTTCCTATCAGGGAAGGACCTTTCAATGTGACCCCATCACCTATTCTAATACCAGATTCTAGGTTCAATGTGTCCCCGATATTCATTGTATCACCAGAAGGTATGAAAATAGACCCGTAATACTGTACTGATGCTGATTCTAAGAGATATTTATTGGCTTCAAGCACATCTGCGACCGTATCCAAATCAAACCATCTCTCACTAACTGAATAAGACTGAACTGAATGATCTGCTTCGATTATGTCATTGAGAACTGCAACCGCTGTTGTAGATCCTTGGATCAGAGCTTTCTTACAATAATCTGCAAATCCTGTAGATGTAACCATGAACATTGCACTCATTGCAGTCGAATCCGCATTATCAACTTCCTTTTGAATACCCAATACATATCCAAGTGAATCAAGAGACACAATGCTACCAGAAATGGTTTGGTGATCAACTGCTAAGGTTGCCAGAATATTTTGATTATCAGCATGATGGAAAATAATTTCTCTAATCGCATTCGAAGATATGAGTAAATCAACAGGACAGATGATAGATTCTTCATTATGGACAGCATTTAATGCAGTTGTGAGTGTTTGCAGTGGACCTATTTCATAATTAGACACATCAACAAGGTTGATCTCGGGTAGATTTTCAAACTGATTGATGCTATCTCTAATCATATCACCTTTCCAACCTAAGGCAATAGTGATATTCCGTATGTCAGCCTTTGTAAAGCGCTCTATCCCATATTCTAAGAGTGTCTTCCCTGCAACTTGGACTAATGCTTTTGGTATGCTTTGGGTAAGCCCGTTCAATCGTTCACCCTTACCAGCAGCCAAAATCACACCGTGAATATGGATTCCTCCTCTCAAAGAGCATCGAGCGCAACGGCCATATGTATGTATGTTTTTTATTATGTGAAGACTCTTGACCGCAGAAATAATGAGAATAGAGAATTTAGAGAACTGTGACACCATTATCGAGAGAGCTTCAGAAATAGTGAGATCTGGAGGAATTATTGTTTATCCAACTGATACCAGTTATGGAATTGGTTGCGACCCAAGATTACCAGATGCCCTTGACCGGTTAAAAGATATCAAAAGACGTGACAGGCGAATTGGAGTTCCTCTTCTTTTCAGCGACTTGAACCAATGTGAGGTGTACCATGATTTTGGAGGTTTAGAGAAAGTCATCGCGCGACTCTTCTGGCCAGGAGTTCTTACGTTGGTTGTAGAAGCAAAACCAGAAATTCCAGATCATATCACGGTAGGTCGAAGTACTATTGTAGTTAGAGTACCAAACCATGTGATACCGAGAGGTATTGCTCAGAGGATTGGAGGCCCAATCGTAGGTACAAGTGCAAATAGAACCGGAGGAGCTAGCCCATTTAACGTAGCAGTGGCTATAGACCAGCTAGGAGAAGAAGTCGATCTCTATATCGATGGTGGTCCATCCTCAGCAACCTCAGACTCTACAATAATCGGAGTTGAGGGTACAGAAACAGAGGGACCTCTTAACATCAAGGTCTATCGAGAAGGGCAACTCTCAATAAACGAGTTATCTGAGAGTCTCAAAGTAGATACGGATGCACTTGGCGCGTGGACTACTCGATTTGTGTACACAGATATGTGAGGGAAACATGCTGGAGGAATTCAATCTACTCGTAGCATGTCCCCGAGACCGTGAACGAGCTGCAATATCTGAGATTCGATACTTCATAGGAGACCTCATGGAAGATTCCGAACTTAAGGTGCATAAAACCCACATTTCTGGTCTCCTTACTTGCAAAACATCACTAGACCCTTTTGAGGTGGTGCAGAAACTTAGAGAGTATGCTCTTGAAAATCCGTACCAATTTCGATTCGCAATCCGGTTCACTCCAGTTGAACGATGTGTCGAATCTGATATTGAGGCAATAAAGGGAGCGACACGGAACCTTCTGAAGAAGATAGGAGAAGATGAAACCTTTAGAGTAACTGTAAGAAGAAGGCATACAGACTTGGAAAATATGGCCGTTGTTGTAGCAGTTGCTTCTGAAATAAATAGAAAGGTCAATCTTGATAATCCAGATAAGATAGTCCTAGTTGAAATTGTGAGTGATACAACGGGAATATCTATACTCGATGATGAAACAGATGTTCTCTCGATTATGACAATGAGAGATGATCAATACTGAGTGGATTAAGAACCAAGTGCCACTTGAGAGACCTTACTCACTATACATTTTGAGAGCGCCTTGGTTCGCGAAACTAAATCAGATTCTTTTGTGAACTGCTGTATCTCTAAATCTGTAATTCCAAAGATTTCCATCAGAGAGCTGATTTTCTCAGAATTGGGATTAAACATTGGAGTGACTTCCTCACCAACTCTCTTTGCCACATCAGTCAAGCATTGCCATACTTTCTCTTCGTCTTCATCGATACACACAGCAGCTATAGATGTCAGTTGATCTTTTACTCCCACGATATCTAAAGCAAGACCAATCTGACGTTGTGCTGAAACATAAACTGCCAACTCTACATCAAGTGAACGGGATATCATGTATTTACCATTCATTGCATTAAGGGCATTTTGAGCCCCAGATAGAAGATGAATACTATCAGCAATCATCAGGCTGTTGAATAACTGAAAGGCAAGAACCGATTCGGAGAGAGAACTTGCTAGTTTTAGGAGATTATCAGTGTCAAGATTGTTCAAGTTCTGATTCTCGCAAATGCCAATACAGAGTTCTCCATCCTTGGTAGTTAGTTTCTCGATTATCACCGTCAGCACCATATGTTTTCAGAGTCTAAAGTCGTTTGATGAAGTAGTCTGCTACCGTCGGTTCAAACCCAGCTTCGAAGACTAATCGATCACGGATTTCTTTCATTGTTAATGATGGGTCCTCTGTTTTGAAAATCTTGACTAGAGCAATGATTGATTCACGGTTCTCCCAAGGATACACAGTCCAGTTCGAAGTCTTGACCATATAGTAATCAGGTATTACTCGTGATGTCGGTTTTAGGTGTAGAACTGCAGAGCGTTGCTCACTGACCCCCAATTCTGTCACGTATTCTATAGCGTGATATAAACTGTCGCCGGTATCCGCAACTTCATCGACAATTAGAATACTCCTTCCTTCAAGGGACCCTGAAAGAGGTTGTGTAATTTTTGGTTCTTTTCCTCTAACGCCTACATCGGTATAATACTCGATTCGAATATTCTGCAACGTTTCTGCGTAAAGAACATCCGACAGTATTCTTGCAGGTATCCAACCCCCTCGAGCAATACCCACGATTATGTCAGGTTTGAAACCACTTGCTACAATTTTCTCAGAGAGTCGCAGAGTAAGGTTGTAGACATCACTCCAGCTTAGAATAAGGTAATCCATCATTTGATACCTCTGGTTTTACGCTAATTGACCCGTGAAGTTCTACCTAATTAATGCACGCTAAAAACAGAATAATCTAAATCAAGGGTCAGTCCAATCCAAGGGTAAGTGACTATGATGAAACCAGACATCCTCTTAACGAATATTGGACAGATTGCAACAGTTGCAGGACATAGTGATATACCCAAGAAAGGAGAAGAACTAGGGGAAGTTTCCATAATAAAGAACGGAGCTATCGCAATTGCAAATGGGGCGATAATTGACGTTGGACCTACTAATGAGGTTCTTGCACAGATTACAAGGATGCCTGAGCTTCCTCCAATAGAGTTTCCAAACATGCTAGCTATACCGGGTCTCATTGACAGTCATACACACCTAGCCTTTGGAGGGTCTCGTGAGAACGATTTTGCAATGAAGTTGCAAGGAAAGACCTACTTGGAAATACTAGAGGCGGGAGGAGGTATCCTCAATACTCTCAGATCAACTCGAAAAGCAACGCAAAGTGAACTATGCAGCAATGCATTTTCATACGCAGAAAGTATGTTAAGCATGGGAACAACTACAATTGAAGCTAAAAGCGGGTATGGATTGGATACTGAGAACGAACTCAAAATGCTGAGAGCGATAGAAGAGCTTCGTACAAAGATGCCAGTGGATTTAGTATCCACTTTTCTTGGAGCTCATGCAATACCACCTGAGTTCGAAGGAAGAACAGAAAACTATGTGGATCTGATAATCAACGAAATGATCCCCGCAGTTGTCGAAAACAGACTAGCTGAGTACTGCGATGTTTTTTGTGAAAAAGGAGTCTTCAGTGTAGAGGAGTCCGGGAATATTCTACGAGCTGCAAAAACGAACGGGATGAAGCTCAAGGTGCATGCAGACGAAATTGTACAATTGGGTGGTGCTGAACTTGCTGCAGAGGTAGGAGCAGTGTCTGCGGATCACCTTCTCATGGCATCAGACGATGGATTGGAAGCTATGTTGAAAGCAGGTACAATTGCGACCTTGTTGCCAGCTACTGCCTTTAGCCTAAATGCAAAATATGCAGATGCTCGAAAAATGATAGACATGGGTCTCCCAGTAGCTCTGGCAACAGATTTCAATCCAAATTGCGCAAATGAATCGCTATTCTTCACAATTGCTCTTGCCTGCTATAAAATGAAGATGCAACCACGAGAAGCACTTTCAGCGGTCACAATTAATGCAGCCCATGCGCTCGACCGAGGAAAAACTCATGGAAGTATCGAAGTAGGTAAGAGAGCAGATATTCTGGTCCTTGATTGTCCTAATCCGGAGTATCTGACTTGGAGATTTGGTGCTAATCTAGTCCATACTGTAATCTCAAACGGTCAAGTCGTTCACACAAGACTTGGCCCATAAAACTAGGCTTCTAGGAGGAAACCGGTAATCTTCTCGACCTGAGTGATTATTTCTCCAGAAGTCATAAGACTGCGAATCTTTTCAATGTCTGGAGCCAAAGTCCTGTCATCTTCAAGTTTGGGTACAAGCTCACGTATCAATGACTTAGCGACTTCAAGTGGTTGTGCTGCTTTCAGAGGAGCGAGTAAATCAATCCCCTGCGTAGCGCACATGTACTCAATAGCAATTACATTCTTGACATTCTCGAGAATCGAAGATGCTTTTCGTGCTGCAATTGTTCCCATACTTACATGGTCTTCCTGATCAGCACTTGTTGGAATTGAGTCGACGCTAGCAGGATGTGCAAGCACTTTGTTCTCTGAAACCAAGGCTGCAGCTGTATATTGGGCAATCATCATTCCAGATTCAAGACCACCTTCAGTTGTCAGAAACGCAGGAAGTCCACTCAAATGTGGATTAACTAATCGATTTATTCTTCTCTCTGAAATGTTTGCTAGCTCAGACAATGCAATACCCAGGAAATCCATAGCTAGAGCAATGGGTTGACCATGAAAATTGCCGCCAGAGATTACACTTCCATCGTCTGGAAAGACTAGTGGATTATCAGTTGCAGAATTTATCTCAGTTTCAATCACACTCTGTACATACCGAATTGTATCCAACGATGCGCCAATGACCTGAGGAGCACAACGAAGGGAGTACGCATCCTGCACTTTGCCGCATTCTGCATGTGATTGATTGATTTCACTGTCAAGAAGAAGTGCCCTCATCGCTTTAGCAACATCTGTTTGCCCTTCGTGGGCACGGATTGCATGAATTCTCTCATCCAAACCTTTTCGAGTTCCTCTAAGAGCTTCAAGACTCAGACTAAAAGCAATCATTGCATCCTTGACCGTTTGCAATGCATCATACACCGTGAGTGCACCAACTGAGGTCATAGGTTGAGTGCCATTAATGAGCGCAACACCTTCTTTTGCCTGCAATTCAATTGGTTTCAATCCCGCCTTCTTGAGAGCTTGTAGTCCATCCGTTCTCTCTCCTTTGTAGAAAGCCGCTCCCTCACCAATGAGAACCAGGGCCATATGAGCTAAAGGTGCTAAATCACCACTTGAACCGACAGATCCTTGTTGTGGTACAACTGGAGTTACTCCGGAATTGAGCATTTCAATGAGACTAGTTACCACCTCTAATCGGATTCCAGAATATCCTTTTGTGAGAGCGTTAGCGCGGAGAAGTATCATTCCACGAACGACATCGATTGGAAACGGCTCTCCTACACCAACACTATGGCTACGAATCAAGTTCACCTGAAGTTTTGCCAGGTCTTTTGGGCCGATTGATACGCTTGCTAGGTCTCCAAATCCAGTGTTAACACCATAGACTGTTCGACCCTCTTTGATTGCGTTTTCAATGACATTCCGACTCTTTTTAATCTGGTCAACAGCAGAAACAGCAATCTCCACTTTCTTCCCAAATCGAGCCACTTGAACAACGTCATCAATTGTTAGACTCTCACCGTCAATCGCAACGATCATTGTTTTCACCAGAGTACAAAGTCAGCAGTACTGACAGTAATTAGTCGTTCATTGAAGCTTACTTTAGAAGTTATCGAACAGATGGCTCTAACGTTCTTTGACTGCTTTCGCAACCAGACTCTCTACGAAACCTTTCTTTGGTATATGTGGAAGGGAGATCTGACCTTTTTCACCGAGTCGTTTATTCCATTCAACCACGGTCTCTATTGCATGTTCATTCCTTGCCCATGCGCGTCGAGCAACTCCACCCATGACATCCCAATCTAATGCAGATTTGATGATAATGTCAACACGTTCACTACCATCGAGCACCAATCCAAAACCACCATTGATCGCTTTGCCAGTGCCAACGCCACCACCGTTGGAGAGGACACACATCGTCATTCCACGGGCAGCATTTCCAGACCAACATTGGTGAGCCATATCGCTCATTACATTACTACCATCATGAATATTTGCAGTTTCGCGAAATGGTGAGTCAGTACCAGCAGTATCGTGATGGTCTCGACCAAGCATGATTGGTCCAACTTTACCTTCTCGTACCAATCTATTGAATTCAAGGGCAATATTCACGCGGCCCTGAGCATCTGCATATAGGATTCGTGCCTGAGAACCAACAACAAGAGCATGCTTCTCAGCATCTCGGATCCAGTGGTAATTATCTCGGTCTTGGCCTCTTCGGCTCGGGTCAATCTTAGACATTGCTGCATTATCCGTAGTAATGAGATCTTCATGTTTTCCGCTTAGGCACACCCAGCGGAATGGGCCATAGCCATAGTCAAAACAGATGGGACCCATGATATCCTCAACATAGGATGGGAAGATGAATCCATCATTCGTGTTTACACCATTCTTTGCAATCCGAGTTGCACCAGCATCGAAGACTGCTTTCATGAAGGAGTTCCCATAATCCCAGAAGAAAGTTCCACGCTTTGACATAGTTTCAATTAGTTCAAACTGGTACTGGAGGGACTTGTTTACTAACTCATTGAACTTGTCTCGGTCATTCTTGAGAAGCTCACGTCCTTCCTCAAAGGATATCCCAAAAGGAGTGTAACCTCCATCATATACAGCATGACATGAAGTCTGATCAGATGCAAGTTCAATGGTGATATTGTTCTTCACAATATATTCCCAGAGGGTAACAACATTCCCATAGTAGCCTATCGATACAGATTCGCCACTTTTCCGATATTCTTCAACCCATTCGAAAATTTCACTAAGGTCATCAGAATATTTGGTGAGCCAACCTTGCTCGCTTCGCGTCTCTATGCGGCTCTTGTCAACTTCAGCGATGATACCTATTCCCCCAGCAATTTCAACCGCTTTTGCTTGAGCGCCGCTCATTCCTCCAAGGCCAGAAGTAAGGAATACCTTTCCTGAGAGATCTTTATCCTCAGGTAGCCCTAGATACTTTCGGCCTGCATTCAACAAAGTAATGTATGTTCCATGTACTATCCCTTGTGGACCAATGTACATCCATCCTCCAGCTGTCATTTGTCCGTAGTTCGCTACACCCATAGCAGCAGCATGATGGAAACCATCAAGGGTATCAAACATCCCAACCATGAGGCCGTTGGTGGATATGACTCTAGGTGCTTCCTTGCGAGATGGAAAGAGACCTACCGGATGACCTGAACTCACGACGAGTGTTTGTTCCTCAGTCATATGCTCCAAGTACTTCTTAATCAGTCGATATTGCATCCAGTTCTGACAGACCTGACCTGATTCACCATACGTCACGAGTTCGTAAGGGTAGAGGGCAACATCAAAATCGAGGTTATTATCAATCATGAGCTGAATTGCTTGTGCTTCCAAGATACCTTTGTATTCATTGACTGGCTTTGCTTTGATCGCACCTTGTGGGCGAAAGCGATATCCGTAGATTCTACCTCGTGTGAGAAGTTCATCCAAAAATTCGGGGGCCAAGGTCTCATGAAGTTCTGATGGAACATATCGAAGAGCGTTCTTCACCGCCACAACTGTTTCATCAGGTGATAGACTATATCCTCGATTGGGAGCTCGTCTAATTTCAGGGTCAAACGCAGGTTTTGGAGGAAGGTCCGACGACAATTTAATCGTCATCGCTTTTGATACATCAAATGTCATGGAAACACGTCTCCAGGATAGTTTTCTACATATAGTGATGTCCTCATAAAGGACTCGACATATACGACTAGTGATATCTCATTCAGAAGTTCAAGTTGTGATTTTTAGTTTTCTGGGCCCCAGTCTCAGCAACCGCACAGGGAAGGCAATTAGAGCAACTACGAAACCAAGTGCTATAGTTACTAGGGTCATTGCTGAGTAGGATGAGTTTCAAACAAGAAAACTATGAGCCGATATAAAGAGCGCAATCGGTGATATTCTGTTAGATTGCAGAGTCCAATCTTCTGATTCGGTAGGACTCCGCAATCACGTTCATATAGGAGGTAGGAGAGTATTGAATAATTCTAGACCGGGATCTCCTTTGATTTTTAGGACAGCACTCCAAATACCTTCAGATGAAAGAATGCCTAAAGAGAAACCAATCTTTTGCAGGCGTAGCAGATAATTCAGATGTTCAATATTGGTATCGATGAATTCGCGAGCTTCTTCTTGTTCATTTTTTATTGAAGGACAAGAAGGTTCTATGATACAATGAGGGAGGGATACTTCGATTTCGATTGTATTTATTTCTGGAGCAACTTGGTATCGAATTACCAATATCTTGACCCACGAAGTTTCCAACAATTTTGAAACGCATTCACCTGATATGCAAGAGCTTGAAATAACTGGGCCAGAGATTATATCATGATACTGTTGGAGTAAACTTGATCCTGTTGCCATTAATTGAATCGCCTCGGTATTATCGAATGGTCAATCAACTATGCCATACCTAAACCATACCGGGTAAACACAGCTTGAGCTTTATCCAGATTCACTGAGTAGAGTGTCCGCCGCATATCTCCCAGATTGGGAATCTTTTGACAAATCTCTTTGTCAACAAGACGATCCAATGCAAAAGTCACAGTTCTAAGAGGAACCTTTGCCTCTTGACTGATGACTCTTGGGGGTAATGGACCTCGTTTTGTTAGGAATTGCAGTATTATAAGAGCGCTCTTGGGTAATCGTATTCCATGCATCATCACATTCATCTCTATTCTAGATGTCTATGAAATACTAAGGAGAAGATGAATATCTATTCGCGTGAGGAAATACGTTCAGAATACGACGAACCGCATGTCAAGATTGTAAAAAAACGAGAAGCTATCTTCCGAATTATGCAACTAGTAAATCCGACTCGCCAACGAACTCCTCAGTCTGCCAAACATCGGAAATTCAATAGAAAATAGAGAAGTTAAATGAGGTTACAGATTGAATGCAAGAAATATATCCACATACTCATCATATGGTATCAGACCAATACCTGAGTGGAAAAGTCTACTAATGGTTTTAGAAAGGAGCGGCAATTATCCAAATTTGCCGCAGAGATGTAGATTACTAAATCATAATTTCTGATGCCATGCAAAGGGAGAAGCATGACTTTTGAGAGCTGAATCATTGTATCGCTGAAGAATGACCTTTGCAGCATCCATATCTACATGATATTTGGGACGACGCATATCACTTAGATTGGGAATTTTCCTTAGTAATTGACGATTTACTAGCGTGCGCAATGCAAAACTAACTGTTCGAGGAGCCATATCCAGCTTTTCGCTGATTTCTATTGGACACATAGGCCCATGATTGATCAGTGCTCCGAGAATTGCTATTGCACTTTTGGGGGTTCTTCCTTGTCGAATAGTCAATCTAGTAACAACCTCTTGTTCATTTATCTAGTTAGTAGTCATACTGATTGAATATGTATCTGCGTGAACTGAAATGGCAGAGTTTAGTCAAAAATAATTACAAAAACAGCTCAAAAAAGAAGCATGTGTTGCGTTTTTGAGACGTAGATAAAATTACGATTGATTGATTACAGAATGATTCCAAAAGGTGATCAAGAAACTTATGCACGGGTGATTGAATTTGGCGGGAATCATCTTCTTTCAGACAACTATGTTACGTGACATTGTAGATTTTTACGTAAATGAGGCAGGAATGCACATCTGGTTAGAACAAGCAGAATGTGTGATTCTCAATCATGGCAACTTTCTCTTGGGTTTCTGCGAGCGTGATGTTTCGGAGACTGAAGGTTGTATCACACTATTTTATCCTACGACGGAAGATGTTGATGTAATGTATAATCAACTTAAGCATATCTCAACCACTGAACCTGTGGTCAATGAGAAGTATCAAATCTACAATTTTTTCACTGAGGACCCAGAAGGTAGGACACTGGAATTCCAAGCCTTTCTACACCCGATTGAACCAGTAGGCTTTTTCTAAATAATGAGGTCTGTTTTGAGAATGTATCGAACGTTACCATCTCTGCATCCAAAATAGACGTGTTCGGCATCGTGGGTTAAATCAATAATTCGGCCCACACCAGAGTCGATTGTCGCTACCTCAGTCCAATCAGATTTTGAATATACTCTCACAGTACCATCATCAGATGCTGAGTAAACAAAGGAATCGTCTACTCTAAGAGCGTTCACATTGTCAGTATGGCCTTTCAACACATGAACACACTTCCAATCTGTCTTGTTCCATACTCTAACAGCACTCTCAAACTCTGGCGGTCTGGGAGATCCTGGACCACCCCACCATAACTCACCCGATCCCGAGTAGATATACTTCTCATCCACTGCCAAAGAAAGTACATTTGCTTCATGGCCAAAAAGAGAGGTAATTCTTCGAAAATCAGTTCGAGAGAACACATTGGTGCAGTTATCGATTCCTCCAGCATAGATATACTTCTCATCCAAAGCAATCGTGAGGACAAAATGAGTCTGAGCTACAATAGAATTGATATTTGCCCAATTTTTCTTGTTCCAGACCTTTACAGTAGCATCTCCAGATCCTGTAACAAGATGTTGATCGTCTGCAGTTATATCAAAAATAGTCCCTACATGACCCTTGAGAACTTTAATCAAATCCAAGTCCTGATTGTAAATTCGAATAACAGGGTCTCCTGAAATACTTCCACTAAAGAGATTCAAGCCATCTGAAAATAATGATATTATCTGTGTAGAGGTTTGTCCGGGAATGAGTTTGGGAGAATCTAGACATGACTTATCCCATGCAGTTATGCTACCTTCACTGTCAGATGCATACAGATTATTATCGTCAACAGCTAGAGCAGTGACAATTACAGGATTTCCAGTAGCATTTCTAAGTACAAATGGTGCCAATAAATTCCTCTTTACCGGAGTTATCGTCCATCCCCGTTCTTACTAGAATGAGGCTTCTTATACATCTTATTCTATTCAGTAATTCAAATTGCAACAAGAGCACTGGTTTCTGGAGACCACCCTAATTCTTTAGCGGTTTTGAATGCTTCACTTGACTCAGTATAGTTCTCAGATATCCAGAGTACAAGCCTTAGTTTATTCCAAAGGTCAGGATTTTTCTTATCCTCTTTTATCTCCTTTTTTACAAGCTTCGCTAATTTCTTGAATTGTTTTAGTTCATCTTTTCGATTCTTAGCTGCTGTTTCTAAGAGCCCACGAATGTGATCCGCAGGTTTCTCAAGTGTATATTCTAGGAATTCTTTGGATCGACCCTTGAGAAAATCGTTCAATGCAGCATTCGGTGTATCTTTCACTCGCCATAATTCACCCGATACAAGAAGCTCCTCATAATCATGTTCCATGAATTGCAGAAGTTCTTGCATATTTGATGTGACTGGGTGATCATCACTTAATAGATCCCTGCAGCAGGTCCACTCATAATAGATGAGCTGTGAACCAATTTTGCCAAGTATACTAGGTGTTGGACCTATCTTTTTGAGATCATTCAAGACATCTTTGACTGCATACTTGGTTCTCTTAGGTAATTGGACCATGAATTCACCCACCAGTGATAATATAGAGATTGCCCTTCTTTCTGATAAACTATAACCCGACGAACACATTCACTATTCTTGAGAATAAAATATGTATTTCATAAGGGAATACTCCAATCTGGGAGTGGAATGTAGAGTCGAATGTAAAATACTAGAACTAACGCAATCAACGAAACGATACATACTGCCCAATCGCGTTTCTTGAATGAGAGTTTCTCCATGTAGGTTCTATTCTTACTAGCACCGAATCCTCTTGATTCCATACTCTCAGCAATTAAGAGTGCCCTACGTATTGATACGATTATGAGCGGGACTATGATTGGTATAATATTCCGAATTCGTGCAAGTATGTTACCTTTGTCGAGCTCGACACCTCGGGCTTTTTGAGTGTCCATGATTGCATATGCTTCCTGACCAAGAGTAGGCACATATCTCATAGCCATACTCATAGCAAAAGCAAACTCAAATCTGACTCTCATTTGAATAAGCGCCTGAGAGAGCTCATCAGGCTGTACTGTAAGAAAGAATGAAGAAAAGGAGGTCATCAATGCAATCAATCTCAGTACTAATGCAATTGAATAGTTGAGAGGATTAGGATAGGTCGAGAGGAGTGTATTGAAAATCAATATGAAAATTAGCAGAACTGATAATCCTTTCATACTACGCAACCACCGTCGTAATGATTTCGCAGCGGCCATCAATGGGATTAGAACTGCGAGAATTATGAGCAGAGGGAAAATCTCCAGGAACAGCAATGAGATTACTGCAAGTACGATTGCCAGGAGTAGCTTTGCCCTCGGGTCTAGTGAGTGCATGATGGATTCTTGACGTGTGTATTGGAATACTTCAAGGAATGACAATTCACACACCTCCCAGTATTCTCACAATTTCATCCTCTAGTTCTGAGAGGAGTGTCAATCTTTCATGCACATCTGGAAATAGTGTATGAAGGGATCTAGCAGCTTGTGTAAGTTGTGGAGTAGTAAGTGAGCATAGCCGGATAACTTCATCATTACTTAGAACTGCACTTGTAGGACCATCAGCAATTATCGAACCACTTGCCATAGCAATTGTTCGTGAGAAATGTTCTATTACAAATT
Organism: uncultured archaeon; assembly: GCA_964564335.1. Lineage (GTDB taxonomy): Archaea > Asgardarchaeota > Thorarchaeia > Thorarchaeales > Thorarchaeaceae > SMTZ1-45. The sequence continues at coordinate 4,676 of CAZMBV010000012.1, read as the reverse complement.
CGATATCATGGGTTACTACAATGACCGTTCTTCCCTTCTTATTCAACTCCAGCAGCATATCCGCAAGCTTCTCTTTCTGACGAGCATCTTGTCCGATAGTTGGTTCATCAAGAGCCAAGACACGTGGTTCTGTGGCTAAGACTGAAGCAAGAGCAACACGTTTTCGTTCTCCACCAGAGAGTGTGAAAGGAGACCTCTCTGATAGGTCCTTAATACCTAAACTTGAAAGTGTTCTATCAGTGCGTTCTTTGATTTCGTCTTCTGCAAAACCAAGTTGTTTTAGACCAAATACAACTTCCTTTTCGACACTATCAAGAAAGAGCTGATGGTCAGGATTCTGCATCACTAGTCCAATTTCTCGTGCAAGTTCTGCAACTGAATAATGCTGTGCATCGACACCATCGACAATTACTCTCCCGCTGTTAGGTCTAAGTAACCCGTTGAGATGTTTTACTAATGTCGTTTTTCCTGCACCATTTGTACCCATAATTGCGATTATCTCACCATCATCAATTTGAAGAGATACCCCCTGAAGTGCAGTATATAGGCCATCGTATGCAAAGGAAACATTCTCCATCATAATCATAGAGAGGATACCTCCTTCACAAGTCCTGCTAGTTCATCGCCTGTAAGTGGAACGCTATTCAGGTCAATGCCATGCTCCTTAAGACGTTTATAGACCAACGTAGCCTTTGGAACACCAACACCAATATCTTGACAGATATCTTGGGATAGTATTTTTCTTGGATGACCGTCCGCAACGATACTACCCTTATCCATCAAAACAACTCTACCTGCATCCTTTGATACTAGATCTAATCGATGTTCAACAAGAATTACGGTCATGTCACGTTTGTTCAGACTAGAAATAAAGTCAAGAATGATTTCAGCGCTTTTCGGATCCAGATTAGAGGTGGGCTCATCAGCAACAAGTATCTTGGGTTTAAGTGCCAGAGTGGCAGCCATCGCCACTCGTTGTTGTTCACCTCCGGACATTTCGTGAGGATGTTTGTCTCTGAGATGTTCGAGATCAAATAATTCGATTAGCTCCTCTACTCGACGTCGTATCTCGGCTGGTTCAACTCCAAGATTCTCCGGTCCAAACGCAATCTCTTTCTCAACATTGAGTGTTACAAGCTGATTTTCTGGTTGTTGAAATACTAATCCTGCGATTGAAGAGAGTTCAGCAACAGTGTGTTCTCGAGTGTTCTTGCCGTCAATGATTACATTCCCAGCAATATACCCACGGTGAAATTGTGGTACGAGAGCATTAATTGTACGGCACAAGGTGGTTTTTCCACAACCACTGGGTCCTGTGATTACTACATATTCACCCGCTTCGATAGTGAGATCTATCTTCTTGAGTGCGAGGGTTTCAGCTCCATAGTACTTGAAACTGAAATCGTTAATCTCGATAAGTGGCACTCACGGACGCCTCCTATGATTCTCTTACTGAATCGGTTTTGGTTCCCACTGCAACTCTTATCAATTCGACTGCTTTATCAAGTGCTGCACTCAAGTTCTTATTTCCGTTTGCGCCAGCAGCGTTCGCATGACCTCCACCCTTTCCATCTATTATTGGTCCCAGAGGCTCCATCACATCAGTTCCGAGGTTGATATTCGTTTTATCGTAGAACTCTCGTGAACTCCTTGAACTAAGGCGAACTTTCCCTTTCCTTGGTTTTCCTCCGATGATGGCAACGTCGGCACCCATTTCAAGTAGGCCTCGACATGCACTTGCTTCAAAGGCGTTGATTGTTGATGTTGCAATAACCCAATCACCAAAGAGATGTACTCTAGCCTTACTAGCTGCTTTCAAACGTGCAATTCTCTCCGAACGATTAGGACGTATCTGTAGTGAATTGACACATTTCTCATAATCTGCTCCAGAATTGAGTAATTTGATGCTTATCTTGAGGGTTTGTAAGTCGGTATAGAAAAATCGACGTGTGTCAAACAAAATTCCTGTTAGTAGGAGATTAGCAATATTAGGGTCAATCTCGATATTCATGTCTTCGAAAATATCGACAAGAATCTCACAAGTTGAAAAACGATCGCTCTTCACAAGTCTATAGTCTGCAATTGCTTCGATTTCAGGATTAGGTTCATGGTGATCTATTACAATAGTCTTACTTGGATCTGTAGGGATATCTTGAAAGTCTATCCCCAGCTGTAATCTGCTATTGGTGTCTAATAGGATAATCAAATCGAAATCGGTTCCGGGTTCCTCAAGAATCTGGTCGTTTAATTCAAAGATTTCGAGTACCTGTTTGGAGAGACGACTAAGATCGTCTGCCATTAATGTGAAAGTACCCTCAGGATTGATATTGTTGTAAAGTCTCGAAAAAGCAATCATCGAACAAACTGCATCAGGGTCAGCATTCTGGTGACCAATTATGAGCGGTTTCATTGAATTCGAGAGAAGCAGTTTCAGATTCATTTCCCTTTCATCTCCATCAGCTTCTTCTCAAGCCACTCCACTCCACAATCTATTGCTTCTTGAAGTAGGTCATCAAGATCATGACCTGTGTCATAGGCCTGGCTGATATCGATGTCTAGATTTACATCAAGTTGACCATCTAATAAGTTAAGAGAACAGGTGACAAAAAGGGTGTCCACGCTCTTTTCAGGAATTTTTCTTTTGATAAAATCCGTTACTCGGACTTCACATTCTTCAGCCAGCTGTTCAATAATATCTTCAGAGATATCAGGAAGCCCGATATCGATAAATACGCTCATTTCACTCACTGAAGGCGCAAATTCTGCTTAGATAATTCAATCTGAATCTTATTCTGAAGCTCTTGTAACTTCTCAGTCAAACTGTCGAGTTGTTTCTTAGTAGATGCCAATCGCATTTCCAGAGTTTTCTGCCTATCGTCAAGGTCTGCGGATAATGCTGGTTTTTCTACTTTGAACATTACTTGCCCAACAGCTTTGTAGGTAACTACATCATCAGGTTGCTTCTTCAATTCTTCAAGAGTGCCTTTGACTTCGGCTAGCTCTGTCTGAAGTGCTTGTGACATTGAAGTAAGAGTTTCGTGATTTCGTCGCATGGTATCGAACTTCTGTAGTTCTGCTTCTAATGCGGGTGGTATATTCTGAGCCATTCTCTAGCAACTCCTAATATCGTTGAATATGCTGTTTCAGATTGCGCCATCGGATTTGTGACTTAAGGCTTTGCATCAGTCCTCGTTTACAGAATCGATTGTTCTCAAACATGCAGAAATCCAAGCCATATACGAGTTGAGAGCTGCGCGCAATGCGGTAAGGTCATTGGCAGTAATCTCAATGACGAGTGATGATCCCTTCAGAGAAACACTTGTAGTAGCTCTTTCTGAGGGGGTAGATTCTGTTTCTGGTAAAAGCGCAGAATAGATAATTGTTGCTAATTCCTCTGATTCTAGTGGAATCTCAAGTTTGGAAAATCCCTGAACATCACTCGGGTTCATTTTCACTATACCTCCTGACTGAGCTCACGCGAATTCTTGGACCAATTTCAGACAAATCTTTCGTATTGTAATGAGTCCACAGAATTTTCTCATCAGGAACATCTTCAAACCAGAGTAATGACCAATTTTTTTCTGTGCGGCTCTCTGCAGGGCTAGAATATTCTTCGACATTCAGACTCAATAATTCAGCAAAACCCCTTGCGAGATCCAACACACGATCACTGCTTCCAGTCTTAACTCCTACACATTGTAAGTTTCCTACTTTTCCTTTGTTCGAGGAATCTATCTCTCGGCGAAGTAGTGCACTCTCTAGTCTTAATTTGAATAGCTCTGTACCTTCTGGAGAGAGAATGATTAATTCACCAGGATTACCTCTCCAAATAGAAATAATGAAGGCTGCTTGAGCACCAGATTGACGTATTCGAGAAGCAAGTTCAGTTATTCCCATTCCGCCACGATTGAAACGTTCAGATCCAGGGATGACTGATGAGAGGTCACGCGCAAAAGAACGGACTCGGTTAGAAGTCCGTCGCGAAGTTGTGATAAGTAGACCCGGCAAGTCAATTCGGCTCAAGATTACTCTTCTTCAAAGTGATTGTTAGTTTCCTCTGATGCTACAACTGTTTCAGCGTCGAGAACAAGCTCTTCAGTCTCTGTTTCGACGTTTGGCAAGAAATCAAGAACATCTTCAACGTCCTCATCATCACGAAGAGCAAGGAAATCACCAGAGACTCTTTGAGCAATTGCTCTTTTTGCAGCCTTTCCAGCATCAGTGAATGGGACGTAGGCACCACCTGCAAATAGCAGGTCACATTTACTGCATTTCCAGAGGCCTACTGCCTGTCTCTTGAGTGCCCTTGTAGCACAGGATGGACAACGAGTTGGTTCGTTCCTTTTCTTCTCTATATCAAGAACTCGACGACGAAGTTTTGCGCCGTACCTTGCACCGAATCTACCAGTGCTACCAACTTTCTTGGTTCGTGCCAATTTGATTATCTCCTTGTAATAGTGTATGTTTCATAATAGAAACAAGACCGGGCTCTGGAGCCTACCAGTCGCCCGTTTGTTTCTCTTATTAGGCTTACGTTGTGAAGCAAAGAAAGGTACCCCCCGAAGGAGAGGAGCATCCTTCAACGCTTATTCGACGGATTTTGCTGCAGCTTGGATTAGGTCCTTGATTTCTTTTGCATTATCAAGAGCCATTCCCATTGCTTGATCTACAAGATC
>CAZMBV010000011.1:10380-25042 GCA_964564335.1 uncultured archaeon | reverse complement strand
TTTAGTGCAAAATGAACTCTTGGATCATTAAAATCCTCTCTGATATTATTCTCTATTGTTCTCAATGTGTATGACTCGCCACCAACATTGAATTTCTGAAGAGCAAAGAATCTAACACGCCCAAACCAGCCCTTGTTTCCCTTATTGACAAACTCGGGATCTTTCTTCAATTTCTGCACTACACCATAAATGGATAATGAGTTGTAGCAATTGATCCAGAATGCAAGTTGTGCATCTCTCGTTGTCAATGTGGCCAAGTCAAAATCTGCAAGAGATTCTGCATAGTCAACCAGAGCTTTATCTGCCATCATGGCAAAATAGTTCAATTTACCACTGGGGTCTCTGTACCTATCTATTATTCCTCGAAGGTTCTGGTTCAGGCTTGTTATTTCTTCCATCAGTCATGCACCTGCCTTTCGATTCTAAATGAATCTCCAATCAAAATTAGCTGATGGCATCTCGCGAATCATTTGATGCCACCAGACCGAACTTTGTATTCTTCTATTTTCCAAGGGTGGACCAATCAATGATGATGATCAAGAAAGTGATGCCTCCTAGCACAACCTTCAATGTATTGAGAAAGTTGCCTAAATCAGCAGCAACGCCCATGGTCCCTGGGAAGAATGGTACTATTCCCATGAAGAGGAGAATCAGACCCACAGCAATAAGCCACAGCTTGCTATTGAGTTGTTCCATATCTTTCTCTTTGAATGCTACGATGAGAGTAATCATTGCTACGATAATTTTGATGATGCTCAAGGTGGTTCCTCCATCAAAGAATAATATCGCAGCTGTTTCAGGCACTAGTGATAGTGCGCCTACAATGATCAAGGTAATGCCATTGATCCACATCCATTCCTTTGTTCCTAGAATGTTCATTCTCAAACCTCTAAATTAACAATAGTAAAGCGATACTTAAATTTATGCATGACTAAGCTACATTTTGTAACCTGTAAAAAAGTAACAAGCGTAGTATGGATTATTCACTTATTTTCCGCATTTCCAAATCCCCAACGCGGGTTCGTATTCTTGCACCAACCTTGTCGATTTTCCTTCGAAGATCTGCAATCTGGAGATTTCTCTTTGCGAACTCTTCTTTTCTCCGTTTATCGGTAGCTTGGTAATCCTCGTAAGCTTTCGCCCATTCTTCACGGGTTATCGTAAGCTGCTCTTTTAGATGCTCAAACATGATACGCTTCACATGCACAGTATTCTTCAGAGTCAGTAGTTCTTTTTCCATCTCTGAGAGATTGTGCGTAAGTTCTTCTTCTACTGTCTTGAGTTCATTTCGTAGGGTCTGTAACTCAGCCATATCGTGACCAATTTGGTCTTCTTCCAGGTATTCGGAATCTGAAGGCAGAAGTGTGACAGAATCAATTTCTTTCCTTGGTTGTGCTGATGCAGATGTCAGAGCTATGGGCGTTTGCGGAGTAGGTGATGTGGGTGCAGTTGATTCTGGCTCTGAGGATTTTATTTCGTGAGATGCTGGATAACTTGTGATCTTGTGCTCAGCCACATTAATCATCATTCGGGTCAGAGCTTCGAAGGTTTCATCGATGTTACTCCCTGTCTTCGCAGAGGTTTCGATAAAGACCGCTTGTGTTCCTAGTTTTTCAGCAACACTATTTGCAAATGCTTTACCTTCTTCGGTAGTAACTATATCCTCTCGGCGAAGCGTAGTTCGAAGGTCAATCTTGTTAGCTACAATCATCAGAGGTGGGAGGTTATTCATGAATCCATGCGCTTCTACTAACCACTTTGAGGCGCTATCGAATGATTTTCTATCATCTACAGCATAGACCAGAATAATCCCTGAAGATCCCTCATAGTACCGTCGTCGAAGATTTTGAAACGCCACTTGGCCTGCGATGTCCCAGATAACCAAGTTCGTCGGATTACCATCAAAGAACAGTGATTTTTGAGCAAAATCAACACCTAGGGTCGGAATGTAGCTACGCTTAAACCCCTCTTTCAGATACTCTCTGCGGATGCTGGTTTTTCCGACATACCCATCACCAATAAGGCAAACTTTGAATTGTCGACGAATGTTCCCGCTCATACGATTTTTTCGCCTCATAGGTCGGTGGCAGCGCTTCTAGTGCTATTATTTTCCCTACTTATAGCGATAATTCTGATGAATTATTTATGAAAAATCGACCAACGAATCCGCTATTTTATCCACTTGTCCCTATTCGCTAGACTGATCGCTAAGAGTCAGAGGCCAATTACAGTCATTCCGACGTACGTCAGGATGCTAATTGTTGCAAAGACAGATAATGCTCCCATAGCACAAATACCAATTACAAACAGACTTCGATAATCAATCTCGTTTGATGATTCGTGATGTTCCATTATGGTTCAACTTTGTTTACTTGGTGAAACTTCTTTCTCCTGAATAATAAAAAGGAAAGAGATTGGCGCAGGATTTTCGCAGTTACGTCTTCATCTTCTGAACTGCAATAGCGATACCATCTAAGGTCTGCTCAATATCTTCCTTTGAATGTGTGAATGAGAGCGCACCAAGTCCATGATATCCAAAGATACCTTCCTGCATGAGATGCCCTTGAAAGATATCCTGCATCTTATGATCAAAGCGTGCTCCCAACTGTCCTGGAGTCCTCAGAGGTTTATCTAATGGTGAGGTAAGATAGCTGATGAAGTTGATCGAACCATATCCCGTCCCAATGAGTGGTGCGTTCATTTCTTGAAGCATGTCGTTCAGTCGTATCCTGAATGAATCACCCATCTGATTTAACCGGTCATACTCTCCCTTCTTCTCTTGGAGTCTTGCAAGAACTGCTAATCCTGCAGCCATGGTCAGTGGATGGCTAGAGAATGTACCACCTCCAACCCATCGACCTCCCTTTGTTCCAGGTGTTGCTAGTGACATGATATCTTCACGGCCTCCGTAGACACCTAGAGGCATTCCTCCTGCTGCAGCTTTACCAAGTGTAAGAAGATCGGGTTCTGAGCCAAACAGTTTGTCCCCAGCAGTTCCGTATCTCAGTCTGAACCCAGTGATGATTTCGTCATGGATGAGTAGAATATCCCTTGCTGCGGTCTCTTCACGTAGATAAACGAGGAAATCATCAAGTGGTGGAATCCCTCCACCAGCTCCAATCACTGGTTCTACAATAATGGCTGCAAGATCCTTTCCATGATTCTTCAGAAGTATATCTAGACTATCTCGATCATTGTAGTCAAAAGACACCCCATTGTAAAACGGTTCATCAGCATATGGATGGCTCATATGATAGGTGAGTGCGTCATTTCCTCCATGCCAGCCTCCGAGTGTCTTAGCAATGAGTTTACGTTTTGTGAATAATCTAGCCAATCTTGTTGCATACATTGTTGATTCACTACCTGTAGCAGTGAATCGCATTTTCTCAAGTCGTGGCACCGCGCTCTGAAGTTTTTCACCGTATAGAACCTGTGGTTCATTGGGGATACCAAAGTGATGACCTCCCTCGACTTGGTCAATGATTGCCTTCTTTACGGAAGGTTCATCGTGCCCTAGAATGAGTGAGTAATGCGTCATCCACCAGTCAATGTATTCATTTCCGTCAACATCCCAGATGTGCCCTCCCTTTCCATGACTAACGTAAGGTGGATATGACCCACAACTTGGCATCCCAAAATTCCTGATATTATGGCTCACTCCCCCAGGAAAAAGAGTCACTGCTCTCTTCCAGAGGTTTGCTGATTTGGGAGTCCTAGAATTATAATCTTCAAGCATTGAATATTCCTCCATCACTCTCTATTCTTCTTTCCAAAATCTCATTGTATTCCTTGGGACTGGAATGTCTTTCATTGTCTTGAAGCCTGGTGATTCCTTGACAGCGATAGGGATTAGATTGAGTATCATTCCAATTGTGCCTTGGTCTCCCTGAACACCACCTTCGATTCTCTGATGTATTCTCGGTACACCTTCAACAATGACCTCGTCATATTGTGGTGTTGCCTCTGCATAGGCTTGGAAGTTGAGAACAATAATCTCCTTACCATCTCTCTTTCCTATTCCCATACTCTTCAGTCCTAGAACGTCCCCCTTCTTGATAGCAGCAAAGGAATTTGTGACATCCTTTTCTGCAATAATTGCTTGTGGAGGCAGCTCATCAATGGTATCGAGACCTAAATTTAGAGCTGCATCTATCATTTGAATTGATTCCACGAGACCTACATGTCCAGTAATCATACCCTCATCGATATTTTCTCTGAACTCTTCATTTGTCATTCCAGTTCCAATCTTTTTTTGGAATGATGGCCTTCTATAGCTTGAATTCATATGGCGGGTCACATGAATGGTCTCTACACTTTGGCATGGTGCTGTTAGTATAATAGGAAGGAGGTCCATCAGATATCCTGGATTAATACCAGTTCCCACAACAGTCTTCTTATTCTGTATTGCTACTTGATTGATACTTTCAGCCAATTCTGGTTTCTTTTGATAAGGGTATGATAGTTCCTCACAGATTGAGACTACATCCAATCCAGATTCCAAACAATTTTCAATTATTGGAACAACAACCTCCAAAGATGAGGATGTTGCAACAATAGCAACATCTGCTTCTATAGATGAAAGCACATCGTCCAAATTATCAGTGAGTTTGATAGTTGTGTCATACTCATCTTGTAGAAGTTCTGTAAGTGGTTTATTTTTCAATTCTGGATTTGCATCCACGACAGAAACAAGTTCTAAATTATCTCTTTTCAAGACTGAACTTGCTATATGTTGTCCCAATGACCCAAATCCAATCTGTATCACTCTGAAGGGCTTGACTTTTGGCATTTGATTGTAGCATTATAACTGAGTAATCAGTCTATCGAGAAACTGCAATTTGGTGCAACCGATAACCTTAGTACTTTCAGTCTTGAAAAACGAACGAGGTCACAACGTGGAGAACAATAAAAGATTCGTAATTCCCATCATTTTCTCAATTGTTGGAGTTGTGCTAACTTTCCTAATTACTCAGGAATTAGCAAGGGGTATTGCTGCTAATCCGCCCGCCTATGATTTGGCTCGATTTATTGCAGGTACTGTCCAAACAGATGTTCGTGTTCTACTCTACATATTCCTCCCAATTTATTTTGTTGTTTTCCTCATTCTGACAATTCCTATAGCTTTGTTAGTCATAGTATTCAATAAGGTTTCAAGGGCGACAACCTATGAACTTGGTATATTTTCTACTGGAGAAGGATTCAGTGCTATCAAATTGATTCGAAGAGCAATCGTTCCATCGCTATTTGCACTATCCTTCTCAGAGATAATTCTTAACCTCATACCAGATTGGATATTTTATTCACCTAACATTGAAGGAGGGGCTGCTGACAGTTTCCTGCCACTTTTCGACCCTCTTCAAACAATTATTGGCGCCCTGATAGCAATGATTGCAGGAATTATCATTTTTGCTCCAACTTGGGCCCTCAATGATTCAGGGGTTGTGACACAAGTGAAGTTATCTCATATGACCACCCGAAGGTGTCCTGATACTGAGGGAATAGGTAGATGGTTCTCAAATCTCTTCGGTGGTTTTGCTATTCTAGCTTATCCAATTACAACATTCTATCGTTTCTTCTATGTTCGATATGTTTTGCATTCTGCTCCACTTTTATGGCCAGGTCTGATGATCAGTCTGTTCTGGATTGTGGGAATTCCCTTTCTTGTCATGTCTTTCGTAATGCCCTTTGTCATTCTGAACGAATTTGGACTTAGCTGGACAATTCCTAAGATTCAAGGCTTTGCTAGAAAACTAGGAGCAAAGGATGTTAAACCAAAGTCACTCATGCTTGAGATGCTTGATATTCAAGACCAACTCACTAATGAAAATGATGATATTGAGATTGATTCCGATTCAACAAGTTTAACCCGAATGTGAAGTACCAATCTCAGATCATACAACTTGAATAATCTCAAGTATATCTGCTTCATAGGCGACATCATCAATTGCATCAATAGAAAAAATCGTTACTTCTTTTCGGGATAGCTGCAGAGATACTATCACTAGACTAACATATGAATCAGATATGCTATTCCTATGAAAATCAATAGGAATACTATCAGAAGGCTCCAGTCGGATTTGGATGAATCTGAAAACATGAAGTTGTTATAGAATTTCAATTCATAGTCCTTGAAAACTCCTGATTTTTGTAACGCTATTGGGAGGTCTCTCCGAACCTCATCATTCTGTTTCCAACTAATATACCCCATTATTAAGAAAAGAACCGCTGTGAACCCTAGACTACCAATACCGAACTCTTTCGATATGGTGTAACTTCCCACTAATGCCACTGCAATCATAGATAAACCGATTAGCATCATCCAAAGTTGAATCAGTCTTCTTTTGAGGCTCACCTCTCTGAAGAAACGAAGTGAACTCTTCAGTAGTAATGCAGTGCCATAACGAAATGCTGCAGCCTCACTGATGTCATGACAGTTGATATAGAATGTATCATCCTCAATATGGTCGTAAACTCCCCGACACTGTGCATACTTGGTTTGAAGGAAATTTGCACTAATTTTTCTATACTCGGACTTGTGTTTTGATTGGATTGCATCCTGAAGTTCCATTCGATCAATCAGGTCTGTGAACTTTGTTTGAAGATAATCACTGTCTTCAAATTTTAACTGCCAATCCTCCCCCTCGTCTTCCTCTTCAGACTCCTCGTTCTCGAAACAGAGATTCGTATCAAACGCTTTCATTGATGAAGTAAAGAGAAAATACAATCCACAAAGTGAAAGCAGTAAGAGTGGAATAATGAAAAGTAAGCTCGATTCAAGATAAAAGACCATACCATAGGATCCGAAAACTAATCCTCCCCCAATACAGATGACCGTTCCTCCAACAGATATCTTGTGATAGTCTGGGGTATAATCCTTGAAATCATACTCGGTCATACATCCCAAGTCTGCCATTTTCGTCGTAAGTTTCCTGAGGAGTTTTGCACTTCTGATTGAAACCTGGTTTCCTGTCCAAAATGCGAAGATAGAGAAGCTGATTATAGTAGACAAAAGAATCCAAGGACGTAATTCTGAAATCATCCAAGATAGTTGGAAACCAATTCCAGGTAATGTAACTAGAATGATTGTGCTGATCAATATATAGAAACCGACATGATTTGTCAATAACCATTCATGTGGTGACCATGTCTGTTTGATGACAAACCGCCCAATCAGTCGCTTCAGCTCTGGTTCTGAAGAGGCAATAATACACAAATGATTCTCCTCAAAGTAAGCTTGCGGGTTTGAACCCATTGAAGGTTTCAATGTGAATTTGATTGAGTACGGAAGGACTAATCCCGCCTTCTGAAATACATCCATAACGATCTCTTGTACTCGCTTACTATCTAGTTCAACCGCACTTTGATGTTCTTCTGCTATCTTCGATACTCCCCTATTGAGTTTGATTACAATTTTAGACAAATAGGGTTTTTCATGACATTGTTGTTCAAGACCTAGAGAGTATGACTAAATCTATCTCCCGTCAGTATCAGATCTACTTTGGTTTCAGGAATCTGATGAACGTCCTTAGGTCTCTTGGACGAACATACAACCCTGGTACTTTCTTTTTGTACTCTCTGTATCCCTCTCCGAATCTGTCTATCAGTTCAGCTTCTTCTCTAAGTAGATGAACTCTGAAGATGAGATACCCAATGATGAAAATCAACATTGAATAGACAGAGCACCTGAAGAACATCGCAGCTCCTCCAAGAACGATTGCTGCCATGTATGTCGGATGTCGAACAACCGAGTATATTTCATGCTCTTGCATCTCAGACTCCTCTGGGAAATACAGATAGACCACAGTCATGTAATCAATACCAAATGTGAGAACTGCACTCCGAATGATTAGAATCCCAACCAGTATAAAAAAGCCAGCTAGGAAAAATCGAATCCAGATATCTAATAGTCCAGTTATGCCTAGAAGGGGTAGAAGTGATTGAGAGAACTCTATTGTCAGGGGATTCACAGGTGGTACAGGGGGAAGTGAGCGAATGGAAGTAGCTGCATGAAAGATAACTGCAGGGATCAGCATGACTCCTATTGCTCCCGTGGGAATAACTCTCTGATATGCCAGATTACCAAATTCCTCCTTCAGTGGCTCTCTCTTCTTCCAAATCTTTGCAATAAGAAAAACTGTTAGAGCTCCGATAATCAAACTGCCAAATACTGGTAGTAACGGCTCAAGAAAGTTAAGAAATGCAATATCTGGATACAATCGGGGCAAGATATCAAGAAGAATAAGGAATGAATAGGCCAATATTGCACCTACTGTACCTCTCAGAGGTAGTAAGAATATCCTTCTTCCTGGATACCCCGGTAGTTTCTCACGAAGTTTATCCATTCCCTTGAGCTTCATGGTGAAGTAGTGACTACAATGTACCTAATCAGTCTGTCTAATTTGATTATGAATACTTATTCATCTCTTGCGTGTTTCGTTGTTTGCCCAAAATAATAGAATGGTTGGAGGGGTAGCCCCCCAACCAGTTGGTCTATGCTGTTTTCTTTTTTATGATGATGATGACAACTATTATCCCTAGTACTGCAACAGTACCTCCAATAGCTAGAATTAATCCGGTCAAATCTGCAGGGGGCGCCTCAATATCAGTTACAAGTACTGTAATCATGGCAGTTCTTGCATTGCCATAAACATCCACAACTGTGATGTTTAGGTGATAGTAACCAACTTCAAGGCTAGTGCTATTCGTAAGAAGACCATCAACTATACTGAAGTGTACTGTGTCATTGACAATCCACTCATCGATATCAGATAAGTCCGTAGCCTCTAGTTGGTAGTTGAGTGCCTCATTGTGTGGTATAGTCTGATTTGTCGGAACGACTACCCATCCAGGAGGGGTCGTGTCTACAACAGTGATAGTAGATGAGCAAGTCAGAAAATGACCCGATATATGGAATGCTCGAAGTGTGAAATTGTAAACACCAACGTCTAGTCCATCTATACTTGGAGTAATCATTCCTCCACTCCACTCGTGAGTTTCAATAACTTGAGAATCTACAAGAACTTCATAGTACCAGGGATTCAGTGCTTGTGCAGTGATTAACAGGGCGCTACCTGCTGATCCAAGTTCGTACTGAGCATCTGAGGCTGTTCCAAGTTCAAGACTCTTCGAAGGATGCATGTCTTGTTCTCCTGATGGACCTGAGATAATGTAGGAACCTGTTCCGGTATAGTTTGACCACCAGTTTCCAACTGCCCCATCATCCCAGTAATTGATATCCGTAGAATCTACCGAACTATACGCATTTGTAGGATTCCAGCCAAAATCATTGTAGTATATGAGGGTTCTATTGCACCGATCTAGTTCTATTCCATAGACACTATTTTCATACACAATGTTATGAGTGACAATACAATCATCTGAATATAGCATGAAAATTCCATTGTCAGTATTATTGTACACAAGGTTCTCAGTTATGTTGCAAAAATTGGCATTCACAACATTGATTCCACACTCACCTTCTGCTCCCAGATTACCCCATACTGTATTTCCCTGAACTGAGGAGTTGTCAGTATTATCTAGATAGATACCATGAGCTGAATTGTTGTAGACATGATTATCGATTATTGAGTTATTTATAGTGTCTGCGAGTTGTATTCCTGATGCAACTCCACCCATTTCAAAATTAATCCATCCATTATCATAGACGATGTTTGATTCTATGAACGAGTGACCTCCAGTCTCATATCGTATTCCTTCTAGCCTATTATCGTAGATAGTATTATGAGTAAAATTACCATATTCAGGTCCAACAAGCCACAGACCATATCTATCATTACTATAGATATTATTCTCTGTTAGCATTACGTGATGACAATCAATCACGACAAATCCTTCGTCTTCATTCGCAAATACTGAATTGTGTTGATATTCTCCATAGTGGGAATTCTCGAGAAGTAGTCCTGCGTACCCATTTCCAGTCACTTCATTCCCAGTGAATGTAAAGTAATTTGACCAATAACTTTCGACCCCATAATCACCGTTGTCATTGACAAATGAATCAGTGATTGAGGTCCAGTGAGATTGTTCCTGAACGAATCCAGAACCTGTCGTTGTGTTAGTGAAATAACAGTCAGAGAACGTTGTGTGATTTGAATTTTCAACAGTTGCTGCTGCAGCGTTATTATTCATAGTACAATTGACAACGCTGAATCCCACGCTATCACTTATTCCCAGACCAGTATTCTTGTTAGCTATTAAGCAATTTTCAATACTTCCATGAGTCACATTACTAATCTCAACTCCTCCTGCAGAGATGGCAGGTGCTGAAGAAATCAAGCAATCCCTAATTTCAAAATAGAGTGAAACATCTGTAATCTCAATGGAGAGATGTGTATCGTTATTGATGTTGTATCCCTGAATGAGATACGGAGTATCACTTGATCCATCACCTTCCCACATCTCGTCTGCGGCTTGAGCTATTAAGTCCGTATCGTTATTGATGCTTATTACACCATGATTTTCATACGACAGTATTACGTTTTCATTTTGCTCTACATTTCTGGTATCTTCATGAACTGCCATCACATTATTTCCTGTAATGTTCATGGATCCGAAGATAAACAAGAACGTAAATAGTAGTAGTATCACTTTAGCGTGCTTCATTTAACTCACCTATAACACACGAATTACTATGCCCTCACTATTAAGTGCCATAGACTACCATTCCAAACTTCAGAATCAATTAAATTCTTGTGTTTTCATTCTTGATGTATAGATGTTTGGAGGTTCTATAATTAATGAGTAGAGTGTACTATTTCGAAATGCCCGTTGAAGATTTCGAGAGAGCAATTGAATTCTATGAAACAGTTTTTGGTTGGAAAATCACCAAGAGCGAGCGACCAAGTGGTCCTTATTATTCGGTGAATACTGGAGATGACAAAAAGCCTGGAATTAATGGGTCTTTCTTTAAAAAAGAGGAAGGATGGTCTTCAGTATCCAATGTGATTAATGTTGACAATATCGATGAATGCATTACCAAGCTGCAAGAACTTGGTGGTGAGATTGTATTTCCTAAGACGACAATAAATGGCGTTGGGTATCTTGCCTATTTCAAAGACACCGAAGGGAACACCTTTGGAATGATGCAGAATGATCCTGAAGCAAAGAGCAAAGATGGAATGTAAGAAGCAATCACCTGATTTAGGCTGTCCAAAAATGACTGATTGAACCTTTTGGCTTTTTGAAACCGAGTTGTTCATAGAGCGTAAGTAACATCCATAATATGTAGGCATCATCTACTGCTGAAGTAGGACTATTCATATTATCCCATTGAATCTGAAATCTTGGTCTTATGTTGATTCGCAAAATGGTGATCTGTTCTCTAATACTTGCCCTTATGTTGAACGGGTATAGTTCAATCGGCGCAGCATGTACGATATTTTCTGCATCTAATGACGAAATGATACTTGTTGGGAATAACGAAGATTGGGAACATAATAACTTCAGCATTGTCTTCTATCCGGAGGATTCCTTTGGGTATGGACATGTCGCGTTCGTTGCTACAGAGAATTACTTGGATATCCGAGCTGGGATCAACACACAAGGTGTATTCATTGATTCTGCTTCTGTCAGACCATCTAATGTAACAATTGACCCCGACAAGCTGTTCATACATTATAACTTCTTCAATCGCGTTCTTAGGACCTGCTCCTTCGTAAATGAAACTATTGACCTGTTTCGGCATTTCAATATCGCAGAAACTTGGGATTGGCAGCTTTTGGTAGCAGATAGTTATGGGGATTCCGTAGTAATTGCTGCAGGTTCTGATGAAACAGTCTGGTATGTCCGAGGAAACGGAACCTATCAATTGATTACAAATGGGAACATTGCCTACCCAGAATTAGGTCAGAGTGCCTCATCTGCTCTGAGATATTCCCTAGCAGAAAACATGCTGAATGAAATCGGTGACAACATTACAATTACTAATGCTCGAGATGTGCTTGATGCAGCCCATTCTGTTTGGACCGCATACTCCACAGTCTATGACTTGATGAATCACGATATCTATGTCTACTTCAATCATGATTACTCGAAAGAGATAGTGTTTAATCTAGACGAAGAGCTCGCTAAAGGTGGACATGCATTTGAGATCTGCGAACTCTACGAATCAGTAACTACGTCTGGTTCTACAACAATAGATTCTACAATCACTACAGCAAATACAACATCATCGTTAGATTCAAACTCAAACTTACTTCTTGCAATTGGTGTTTCAGTTTCAATCGTTCTCTCCTCAATCGCAGTTCTAGTCATCTTAATGAAACAAAGAAAATAGTCAGGTTCTTTTTCGATTCTACTTTGCAGTCCCTATATTGCGCATTGTTTTGAGCATAAATTCAAATACAAACATCCTAACTCCTATGGGTTCAAGGAGGAACGTAGGTTGGATAACAGGAAAGTACTTGCATTATTAATCATAATCTCAATAATCGGGTCATCATTCTTTGTTTACTTTTACATACTTGCTCCAAATGCCGTAGTAGAGCCTGTATTCAAAGGTGGCACAATAACCCAAGACGAAACTTGGTCAGGGCCTATCTTTGTAAATTCTTCCATTCTTGTGCCAACTGGTGTCACATTGACCATAGATCCCGGAACAAGAATTATGTTTGCTCCGAGTCGTGATTATAAGAATCAGACGACACTGGGTTTTGCAGTTGCAGGTGGTACAGTAAAAGCAATCGGGACACCAGAGCAACAAATATGGTTCACATCCGATTCTGAAACTCCCATCAATGGTGATTGGAATGGAATTGAGTTATACAACACGAACACCTCAGTCTTCAAATATGTAATAGTGGAGTTCTCAGGTCTCGGAATTTCACAGTTTGATTCGAAAGTCAATATAAGCCACTCAATTGTGCGTTGGGTTAATTTAGAGGGGATCTACATGGAGCGTTCTTCACCTGTTATCGAATATAATCTGCTGTATGGAAACGGATACCATGAGATCGCGATAGAACAATACAACTATGATGTGCAGATACGTAACAACATCTTTGCTGGAGGTCACGTACCTCTTATCATCTTTGATTCATCCGTCACAGTTGAAGGTAACTATTTCCATAATTACAACACTTCCACAGCACCAGCAGTTTCCGTTGCAGGTACAGCAGAAGCTAATGTCACCGGCAACAAGTTTTCTGGTTTCAACAATGATACAGCTATTTTGAAACTCATGTCTATGAGTACACTAGTTAAAGCAAACAATGACTTCGGTAATGGTTCAGTTCCCATTCCACTTCTCGATTTTTCTGATATCAAAACTTATGATCTTGGATACACTCCAGGAGATTCAGAAGATCAATACCTGTATGTCTATCCTGCACAAGACGAAACACGGCGAGTAGTTCAAAGAATTGGGCAAGGTTTTGGATTTGGTTGGGCATTTGAATATGCAAATGGATACCTGTGGAAGCTTGGGTCCGGAGAGTTGATTCGAATTAATCCCGTAACAGGTGCTAACACTACGTTCTCATTCAATTCATCCCAACTACTCGGACCAAGAGGTTTCTGTTTTGATGGGGAGTATTTTTGGGCTCAGGATCATTCTTTGTTAAAGATTGTCAAGTTCAAAGTTAATGCTACTGCAGTTACATTCTATGACTCATTCGACATTCCCGAAAATGAAACTGGGGCACGACAAAGTTTGTGTACCGATGGGACGTATCTGTATATCCCCAATAGACAGGGTAACAAGATGTTCGAGCTGTTCAAGAATGGGACTATCAACAGGGAAATTGCGATGCCTTTGGATCTTGTTGGACCAATCACCTGGAATGGTACTCATTTCTGGACAGGAAATGGAAACTATCTCTTTGCATTCACGAAGGATGGGACCGTTGTAGGTAGAGTCTATGATGTTGCGAGAGGGGTCTCTGGATTGACATGGGATGGAACGTACCTCTGGGGTCTGTACAAGACATGTGAGCTATGGAATGATGCGAAGATGTTTCAAGTAGAGATTTTAGATGATTCAACCATCTGAAAATCCCCCGAGAAGAAAGAGATTTCTACTGGGAAATACCTGGAAGTACACTATGAGTGAATCTAAAATCAGACAATACAGCTGGATTATCTATGGAATTGTGAGTATTCTCATTATCTTCGGAGTATCTATGCTCTATGATCTTGTTGCAGCTATATCAATTCAACTTCACACACCGGTCACACTTGCAACACCAGTTGACCTTGCTATTCCTCTGGTACCAGAAACTATCATCATTTACTGGTATGTGTTTTACTCCTTCCTCTTCTTCAGTTATTTCTATTTTGCATTCGTTCATCGAGAGTACCGTAATGCACTTGTTCTAGCCTATGTGCTTGTCAATGTTGTTGCGTATGTTATCTACCTCATCTTTCCCGTGCTCGGGCCTGAGCGTTTGGTTTCGGGAACAGATTTCTTTTCTCTTCAGATACAATCTCTGTACTCAGTAGATGTTCAGGTTAATTGTTTCCCAAGTCTTCACGGATCGACTGCTCTTCTCACCGCTTTTGCGCTCTGGAGAGCAAAGAAGGAGTATGGCTACATTGCTTGGCCAACTGCAATTGCGGTAATGGTCTCAACGCTTTTCGTCAGACAACACTGGATTGCTGATCAGATTGCTGCAACAATTATCACCCTCCCCATTGCATACATGGT
>CAZMBV010000011.1:0-10280 GCA_964564335.1 uncultured archaeon | reverse complement strand
AAAGATGCAAGTATGAATGCAAAGGAGTAGCTATGACCTCCAATAGTCAGCAATACCCCAAGAACTAATGGCCCAGAAGCGTGGCCAACATCCATTATTGTGCTAAGTAACCCCAGTGCTGTTCCTTTCAATGATTCGTCTACCGTTTCAGTCACTAATGGAGATGTTGTGGAGTCCGTGGCTGCAATTGCTAGACCAATAGGAATAACAAAAATAACTTGAATGATGAAATTCGTGAAAACCGAGGCTAGGGCAACAAGAACACAAAGAGATACTACGCCACTAACTATGAATGGCAACCGACTGCTTCTGTCCGAAACTCGACCTATGATAGGACCTGATATCAGAATTGTGACTGTCAATAGTGTGAACATGGGACCTGAAATCCATTCTGGGGCACCTATGACCTCTTTCCAGTAGAGGGGCATAAAGAACTCGTAAGCACCGTAGAGGAAGAAGGTGGCTGCTTGGGCTGTACAAATGAGCAGAATATCTCGTGTCAGTACTTCCTTGGTTGGCCTTCGAAACACCTTTTTGTCAGGGGTTCCTGATGTCTTCTCTACGGCTCCCACTTCTACTGGTAATAGCATGGCCATTGCCAAGACCCCCATACCAAATAATCCACATACCAAGTAAATGCCACGATAGACATCAATACCATATGGTGCAAAAAACGGCATTGCAAACAGAAGGCCACCTAAAAGGGGAGCAAGAGTGCGGCCAGCTCTTGTAGAAGAGGAATAGAGTGCCATGTGTTCTCCTCGACGATTTGCAAACCAACCTGCTATCACAGCCAGAGCAACTGGCCCCAGAATAGCTGTAGCGACTCCGTGAATAAGTCGTACCGCAATAAGCTGCAATGGGGTGAACACCAAGAAGTAAAGGAATGGTGCGAATGCAAATATTGTAGCTGCCAACCAGAGTAGTATCTTGGGGCCCTTGCGGTCCATCAGCATTCCGATTGGAGCACTTACCAATATGCCTGTTGTAGGGGATGCTGCTCCAATAATGCCCAACTCATAATCTGAAGTTCCAAGTGAAGAAGCGAAGTATGGAAGTACCGGCGATTTTGCCATTGTTGAGCTGAATATCGCAAGGGCACCCAAGGTGCATAAGAGTAACATTCTGGTTCCCAGATTGCGTGTGTCATTCTTCATTTCATTGAACCGACCTTTATTGTTAGGGGTAATCGCCTGCGCAGCTCAGAGGTAAGTGTACGAAAGATGTTCTCTCGTGATTTTCCTTTGAGATCTTCTTTCATATCTTGTTTGAGCATCCTTAGAAGCAGACCTGCATATATCGCGTCACAAAGAACAAAACCTCGCTGGATTGCTTGATGGTCGTCATCACTTACATGTGAGAGACCGCTGAAGGCAAGTTCAACTCCCCATGACTCGAGGCTCTTGTTAATGTCCATCTTGATGTCTGCACCATGAATAATTTTTGCCATCTCTGAAAGAACAGGATCTTGTAGATCATAATGGTGAATTAAGACCTCGAATGTGCACATCTCATCTTTGTGGGTGAACGGGATGTCCAAATCGGGAAAGTCGAAAAGTGTACCAGCATCCTTGTCAGGAAGGTTTCCTGGCCACAAAATAAATTCGAACTCAGCTTCTGCATCAATAAAGCGATGAATTAGCCAAGGACATGCTACACGATCTACATGAACATGATTGCGCGTAATCCACTTCATTTTGGTTACAATATTCATCGCAATCATTCATGTTAATAAATATGCGTGAAAAATACACCATCTCTTTATTGAATTTATGAGTTGATTATAAACAATCAAACTATGATCACACATAAGGGAGGTTCTCAGTTCTTCACAAGACATAACTTGGCATATTTTTTGTGTGGTTTTTAAGCTACTAGAACGCTATTGGGTTCCCATTGGGACTGACTTTTACAAAGTGTGTGTGCTTTGGAATAATGTTAATATGTTTCAAGTAGAGATTTCGTATGACTCGCGTTTCAATTAGACCTGTTCTCTTCAGGATGCGAACAATAATTCATCATTCATAAGGCGTATTAAGCAATCTCGTCCAGAAAATCGAAAGGGACCGTCTGTAATCGTGATGATAACCTATCCATTTTTATTTCGTGTTAATTTTGATAATCAATTCTTGGCTGTGAGATCCTTTTCTGTTTATATCTACTAATTTTTGAATTGCATGTTCCAAAGGCTTTATTAAATTATTCAACTAAATATTATATGGAATGTGTATGCATTCCAGTAAAGAAGGAAATCTCTATGCAAGTAAGAAAACAAGATAACACAACCGAGGCATTCATGCCAGAGAAAGTTGTTGTCAGCATTGTGAAATCCGGTGCACCTTACAAGGATGCAAGAAGCATCGCTGATTCACTTTCCAGGCGATCTGAGAAAGAATTGTCAAGTTCTGAAATTCGGGATCATGTGCATCGTGAGCTCAAATCGAAAGGACACACGGCCTCAGTTAAAAACTGGACTAAATATGAAGCAGAGATGAAACAAAACAGGACAGAATCGCTTGCTGGAAGAGCTCCAACAGCGGAGTCAAAGCATTTGACTCACGCATAAACAAAATCTCCTCTCCGTTCCGCGGGAATGAAAAGTTTCTTGAGCTTAATTCGTTAAGTCTGAGAAACAGGTCTAGGACTCCAAAAAGAAAAGTGGTATTAACGAATCCCTTGTTTCCATTTTTCTTTTTTCGAGCTCTCAGACCACTTATTTTTTGGTCGGCATTCTTAGTAGTAATGCTTGATGCACTCTGAAAGAGGTATTCTATTCAACTCACATGAAATGGATCTTATTTTTTGAGATAGAAATTACCCTCTGCTGTGGCTCGAACTCTTCCTGATACAAGTACATTCACTTTTTGCTTCTTCTTTTCTAATTGGACCTTGAGTCTACTGGGTCTGTTCATCTCGTAGCCTTGTTCGATTGTGAAGATCTCTCCGTGAACATGTGTTGGAATGATATCATGGTGTTCAAGATACGCACCTAAGGGACCCGCCGCACTTCCAGTTGCAGGGTCCTCAAGAACCCCAAATGCAGGAGCAAAAACACGGGCATGAACATCTGAATTACCATGAATAGTATCCGTACTGAATATCAGGACATCCTGAGAAATTGCATCTTCAAGTGCCTTGATGATTTGTTTTCCATTGGGTTCTACTTTTTGAACTGATGACAGAGATTTGAGCGGTAAAATCAAGAATGTATTTCCAGTTGAAACAAACTGCACAGGAAAATCTTCTGCTATTGATTTTTCTCCAAGTCCCATTGCCTTCAATATTTGCTTGGGATTATCCAGTTCTTCATGGTACTCAGGAGGTTTCTGTTGCATCTGAACGAGGTCCTTCGCTAAAAATTCCACATCTGTTGGTCCAAGCCCTAATTCTAGACGTGATCGATTTGCCTTTGCTTCTATCAGCTTCTTTCGTTTTAACACAAATGCAGTACCTAGTGTCGGATGTCCTGCAAATTTAATCTCGCTTCCTGGAGTGAAAATGCGTACTTTTGCTGCGCACGCTGCCCTCTTTGATTGAAGAACAAAGGTAGACTCAGAATAGTTCATCTCTCGTGTCATACCGAGCATTTCCTCACTTGAAAGGGTGCTATTACTATCTGCATTCCAAAAAGTCGCAAGTTGATTTCCTCCAAACTCGTATCTTTTATCCACAAAGACAGAAGTCTGTACAAATGGTATATTCTTCATTCAAATTCTCCTCGTACTGAATCCGGTGTAAATACTAGCATTCTATCAAATATGCTATATGGTCTGACTATTTCCTTTGCAATGAAAATTGGTGAGTTAAAAGTGCCAGATACCGAACTTGAAGAGTATGCAAAGGAACAGATTAATGCAGCTGCATATACGGAAGATGTGCACACCTGTAGTCACTTTACATGTAGCCAATGTGGAAGAATGGTACCCATATCTCTTCTTATCAGTTATAGCAAGGCTTGCGATAAAGCTCGACCAGCTCTCGATTTCGCTGGAACTGTACAAAGCACCTGTAGTAATTGTGGGTTAGTTGAAATCCGGTTAAGAATCATCAGAGGAAAGAATCCCGAGGTGGAACAAGAACATCCAGTATGTTCTTGCGGTTCACAATCGTTCTTTGTATGTATGTGTGAACGATATGAAGGCGCACAAGGTCTTCAGGGATTCTTTGACGAAGGTGTAATAGTTGGGAAATGTTCGACTTGTGGGAGTCTTAGAACGTTTCTTTTCACTGATTGAGGAAATAACTGAAAAAAGGAATTTGATTGAACTCCATCTTTCTATCGAGTATGGTCACTCCTCTGCCATTCGGTGACCTAATAGATTTATAACAAAAACCGCTTCCTTTTTTGACCATTCTATTGCGTGAGGAGGTAGAGAATTTGGATCACAAAAGAGCAGGTATACTTTTTGTATTATCATTCTTAATGTTAAGTATTGCAGTGACATCTACTGCAGACGCTTGTAACTTTCACTGGAGATGGCGTGCCCATAACACCGCTCCAGTAGTCACTATTACTAACCCTGAAGATGGTGAAATCATTTCTGATCTAGTTACAGTTAACTTCACAGCTGTTGACAATAACCGTATTCGATGGTATCAGATACTCATCGATGGAGTAGTTCGATCGTGGACAACATCATACAATTGGGATACTGCAACAGAATCTGAAGGACTGCATACTATCACCTGTAGAGCTATGGATCGCTCATGGAAGTGGGGTGAAGCATCAATCAACGTCACTGTTGATAATCTTGATGCATTCAAAGTCATGAGCTATAACATTGAGGCTTCAGGTGCTAACGCAGACTGGAAACAAGTCGTGAAGGAAGAGAATCCTGATATTCTGGTTCTTATCGAAACTGGAACTTGGGACGATAATGGCAACTACACACTTAATCAGGTTGTTAATGAATTCAACACGTACTTCCTTGACGAACTTCCATATGTAGGATTCTGCGCACAGAACATTCAGTATGCAACAAGTGGTGCAGCTATTCTAAGTAGAATGCCAGTTGAATCTTTCAACCAGATACCTATTGTTCACCTCGACGACAGTACAGACTATACTGTTACACACGACTTTGTCGAAGCTGTAGTTTCTGTTGGAGGAAATAGTGTTCATATCTTTGGTTCACACCTTAAGGCAATGTCTGGTGAGACCAATGAATATCGTCGAGAACGTGAAACTGAGGGAATCATCAACTACATGGACAATTTAGGAGATGTGCCCATCATGTACATGGGTGATCTCAACTCATTTTCACCAGACGATACTGGTGATCTTGCTCCTCTGGGAGACCTAGGTTATGGGCCAATGACCATGAAATTGTATCCAGACGATCCAATCTATGGTCAGTACGCATCAACAGTCCACAATTTCACTGATGTATTCCGCACTCTAAATCCAACTGAGATTGGCTACTCCTATGGACATCAAGATCCACAGTATAACTCTCGAATCGACTTTATTGTAGTGAACTCATATTTAGCTGATATGCTCATCAATTCTACAGTCGGTGATACTGCTACTGCAGATACCGGGTCTGATCATTACTGTGTTGATGTCTTCGTTTCATATAATTCTGATTTTGAACCTGATTCAATTCAACCCTCCCAAGTAACTGGATTAGGTGCAACTACAATCAGCATGTCACAGATAGACTTGGATTGGAATGCGAATCCCGAGCCAGATATATCTCATTATCGAGTATATCGAGATGGCGTTCTTATCGCGCAGAATATTGGAACTTCTTATAGTGATGTGGGATTGAATCCTCTAACATCATATACATACGAGGTTTCAGCAGTTGATTCAAGTATCAATGAAGGACTGAAATCCAATCCTGCGACCGCTATGACAGAAGAAGGTGGCGACCCAGACCTTGTCGTTATCAATGAGTTTCTCCCAGATCCCAACACTCTGTATTCTGAGGAATGGGTTGAGTTTTACAACCCACAGTCTCTAGGTGTGGATCTTTCAGGATACATTCTTGATGACATTACAACTGGCGGTACCAATCCATATTCTATTGCTCCTGGAACTGTAGTTCCAGCCTATGGCTATCTAGTCCTGTATCAGGGTGCAACTGGTGTTGGCTTGAATAACGCAGGTGATACAGTGAATCTTCTAAAACCAGATGGAGTCACTATCATCGATTCCTATTCATATACATCATCAGCTGATGATGTTAGCTATGGTAGAGAATCGGATGGTTCATCAACGTGGATAACATTCGATGATCCGACTCCCGGTTCAGCAAATATCATTGTGTTAGCAAATGGTGATTCCGTTCTCATTAACGAATTCCTTGCGGATCCCTATGTCATTTACACGGAAGAGTGGATTGAGCTTTACAACCCGTTAGATGAAACAGTCAATGTGTCATGTTATATTCTCGATGACATAACTACTGGAGGAACAGGTCCTTACACGATACCACTTGGTACTACAATCCCTGCTTACGGATTTCTCGTGCTGTATCAAGGTGAAACTGGTATTGGCTTGAACAATGGTGGTGATACAGTCAATTATCTCAAAACTGATGGCGTGACAGTCCTTGATTCAATTGCATACAGTTCATCTACTAATGATATCAGTTATGGCAGAGAGACCGATGGGTCCTCAACTTGGATTACCTTTGATACACCAACTCCTGGTACAACAAATGGAATTGGTATGAATGATGGAGATTTCATTCTCATCAACGAGTTCCTTGCAGATCCAAATACGCTCTATACTGAAGAATGGATAGAGCTCTACAATCCTCTCGATGTAGATGTTGATATCTCCGGATACATTCTTGATGACCTGGTTGGTGGCGGTACAGCTCCTTATACTATCCCTGCAGGAACAGTAATCCTTGCACATGGTTATCTCGTGTTCTATCAGGGGGTCACAAATCTTGCGTTGAACAATGCAGGAGATGATGTGAACTACATCAATCCAGACGGCGTGACTGTTCTTGACACTTTCACCTACAGTTCATCCTCGGATGACGTGAGCTATGGTAGAGAAACAGATGGTGCTTCCATATGGATAACCTTCGATGTTCCGACACCTGGTGAATCAAACGCAGGTCCCTTCGCAAATGGCGATGGGGTTCTCATTAACGAGTTCCTTCCTGACCCGTACGCGCTCTACACAGAGGAGTGGATTGAGCTGTATAATCCATCAGATGTCGAAGTAGATGTTTCTGGATATATCATTGATGACCTGATTGGTGGTGGTGGAAGTCCATACACAATTCCATCAGGAACTACTATTCCTGCTTATGGATTCATTGTGTTCACTCAGGGTGTGACCAATATTGGATTGAATAATGCTGGAGATGATGTAAACTATATCATGCCAGATGGAGTGACCGTTCTTGATACTTTTTCATATAGCTCATCTGCAGATGACATCAGTTACGGTAGAGAGACCGATGGTGCATCTACTTGGGTGACTTTCGATTCGCCGACACCAGGTGCTTCTAATTTTGTTCCCACAAGTTCAGGGGATGGCATACTGATTAACGAATTTTTGCCTGATCCAAACACACTCTACACAGAGGAATGGATAGAGTTGTACAACCCGTTTGATGTGGATGTCGATATCTCCGGGTACATCATTGATGACCTGATTGGGGGCGGTACAGCTCCTTATACAATCCCTGCAGGTACGGTGATTCCTGCACATGGCTATCTCTTGTTCTATCAGAGTGTCACGAACATTGCATTGAACAATGCTGGAGATGATGTGAACTTCGTCAATCCTGACGGCGTGACTGTTCTTGATTCGTACACTTATGGAAGTTCTAGTAACGATGTCAGCTATGGTCGCGAGATTGATGGAGGTCCTACTTGGACTACTTTCACCACTCCTACACCAGGTGCATCAAACGATGGAAGTATCCTACCAACCAGTGTGGAACTATTCGGAGAATTTTCAAGAAATGATTAATTTCTGAGAAATCTAGAAAGGGGCTCAAACGCCCCTCTCCCTCTTTTTAAAATTGAAACCTATTATCTAACGAGTAATTGACATCTAGCCTCGACGTTCACGACGTTTCTGATCCTCGCTTTTTCCAATCTTGTACCCGCTTCTATCTTGTAACATTCCCGTTCGTGTGCCCGAGAACCTGTGTTCGTATTCTACTGCACGGCTCTCATCATCAGTACGAAATGCAAGCGAAGATTTGGCTTCAGCCATATTCTGTCCTCGTGGATCTTTATACCCTCTACCCTTCATGTTTGGTGCTAGTAGAATCAGTGCTACAATAATTGCCCCCAGTGCGATAAAAACATACTCCAACATTTATTTCACTATGTGACATATCTCCCGGAAGAAGATAAACGTATGTTAATTATCGAGAGGCTAAACCCTGCATGAAACAGCTCATCTATATCCTTTTGATGACATAGAAACATATACCAAATTCATTGAGTTGGTTATTCTATGGTGAAAGACCGAAAAACGAAGACCGGAAAAGAGCAGGTCGATGAATCTTATCAACCTGGTAATATCGGATCTATGGCTGGACCATTACCTTCTGCGAAAAAGAAGAAGACGAGTAGAAGTGGTGCAAAATGAGAAGAGGGAGTCTGAAAGGATATAACGGTAGTATAAATCGGGTTATCAAGATTAAAGGAGAGCGAATGGAGTACTTCATCAGTGGATCTCCCAAGACGACTTTCGAGCAAGCTTTGCGAGATAATTGGCCCTTCGAAGAACGTGATAGCAAAAGCAAGTTTAGACTAGTGACTCCCACTGGAGAGGATGTAACCAAGAATGCGCTCTCAAGCCATGAAGGCACTGTATTGGTAGAGTTTCTCTCTTAGAGAATCACAGACACTTTGTAGATTCCTTAGTAATCAGTTATCTTTGGTAGAACTGCATATCATTTGCAGACGTGAGCAGGTATATAATCACATCAAAATCTTCCAGTATTGAACGGAGAGAATCAACATTGAATACTGGGTCGAAACGTAGCAATATCCATCTGGGTGACACTGTTGATATTGTTCAAAAATTGGATCAACGCTCAGGAAAACTCACTCGCGGAATTGTGAAAGATATTCTTACAAACGCTCCAAATCATCCACACGGGATAAAGGTGCGATTGCAAACTGGTCAAGTTGGCCGTGTTCAAGCAATTATTTCACAATAAATAATCCGTAACAGATGTCTTATGTGCATACGCGTCATTATTTACCTATACTTGATTGGAGACAATGAAATGGATTTTCCTGATGAGCTAAGGACTGCAGAGAATGCTTTACAACACGCGGAAAAAGAATTCCTTGATGGAAAAGATGGAGTAGCTGAAGATCTGTTAGTGAAATTATCAACAGGATCCTTTTCCTCTGACGTAATTTCTGCACAAGAACAGATGCAAAATCTGGATGAGTCTCGCTATATTAAATGGGATCGATGGAACCAGAAATTTGAATTCTCCGCATCGCTCTGGAAAAATGATGGATATCCAAGTGTCGATACTGATTCACAACAAGCTAGTAATCCTGATTGGTACTCAAAAAGAACAGGAACTTCACTATTCGTTATGGATCTAATGACTCATCGTAATGTGTTAGTACCTACTACAAATGGCGAGCGAACCGGTCCACCTACAATGCCCGGCGCTCCAGCAAACAAATGGTTGCTTGATTTTATCGTTCTTTCTAGTCTGCGTCTATTATTCAAAAACCATTGGGAACAACTGGTAAAAGATATAGTACTGAAACGAAATCGGACTAGCTTGGCTCTTGTAGCCGAGCGACTAGGTCTGACAATTTCAGAGATTCTCGAAATCGCTACAAAAGTCAGAAATTTTGATGACCAAGTGATTGAGCGTGACTCACGCAATTCTGACAATGACCTGATGTATATATGTAGAAAGCCTGATTCTAGTCTGACCCCTCTGGTAGATATAACTATGTGAAATATTCTGCTCTAAGAAAGTAGATTTTTTTAGATGCAAGGTGAGCACAATGGCAAAAGAGCCATTTGCAGTTGTGTGTAGATTTCCATGATAATAATGCTATCACCGTTTTTCTAAATACCCGGAATAAAAGTAATGTTTAGATACGTATCCTCGATAGAATTAAATGAAATTGACCAAATTACAAATGCAACAAAGGAATATCACTGCATATTCATGTTTCAAATAGATAAACCAGTCTTCTTGGGGAAATTCGTGTCATGCAGAATCTTACTCTCATCGAGCCAGCAATAATGATATTGATTGAAACCCTTATTGCATTTCTCTTTGTGATATCGTATGGGTTAATCCGATATTCAA
>CAZMBV010000010.1:0-25649 GCA_964564335.1 uncultured archaeon | reverse complement strand
ATGACAAACTCTTCGGAGAACTAAAGAACATGGAAAACATGGATCTTGTGGTGCAAATAGGTGGTCAGTGGTCCCTCACCAAAAAGGGAAACCGATGGTACCGTCAAAGATTGGGTCAAGAATGGGGATACTAAGAGAGTACAAGCATTACTCTCACATTAGTGGAAACTATCTTCCTCTCAATACCACGTTGTTCTGTATTATTATTATTTTTACTAATATAACTAAATTTATTAAGCCACGGTTTTCAGTTCGCTCAGGATTCGGTTCGTTGATTTCTTTAGTACTTCAATCTCCCTCCTAACCACGCGATAAGAACTTGCTACCCTGTAGCATTTCCTTGAATTCGAATCGAATTCCTACTTCTTCTTTGCTTTCGTTGAAATACAATATTAAATCCATAAATGAGTATTTACTCGAATTTATTATTCCTAATGTACCTATAACAATCCTTAATATAACTTGGAAGCGAATTACAAATAGGGTCTGGTGACGAGATATTCAAACTCCCCTCCTAACCACGCGAATAGCAGTAGGAATACTGCACTACTTTCCCTAATTTTCTCCAATCCGGGCCCATCTTCTCTTTCTATTATTCTGAAAACCTATTTCTTAATGACGAGAAGAGGTCCATCGATTTTAACGGGCATATCGACAGGAAGGTCAAGAAGCCAATCTTCAAGTTCCTCAAGGCTTTCGAAGCGCAGGAGTGTTGCCAACCTAAGCAATGGCAATGTTTCATACCGTGTCATCACTTTCCTCAATTGTACTATTCTAAATGCATCAAGTTCTGCCTTTGCTTCTTCCGCGAGTTCTTTGGAGGCGTCTATCCATGGACTAGATTCATCAAAGTCCCAGACTTCTACAAGGCCTTCTATTGATCCAGTAATCACATGTCTACAATCGGGTGAAACAATAAGTGAGTGAATATTCTCGGTATGAGTGAGATTTGCAAGAAGCACCCCACCTCGCAAGACCCAGACTCGAACTGAACCGTCTGGAGAGCCAGTGATAACATATTGTCCATCATGAGATATGTGAATGGTTAGAATAGGAGCTCTATGACCCGCCATCGTCTTCAACAAGGTCCCTGTTTCCAAGTCCCATAGGTAGACGTTTCCGTGTTGGTCACCAGAGAGAACATACCTAGAATCTGCAGTCATCGTTATTGCGGTCACATGACCTTTGTGCCCAGTGAGAGTATTGAGTAAAGTCCCAAGTTCAAAGTCGTGTATCCAGACAACTCCAGGATATCGTTCTCCAGGAATTCGTCTGCTTCCACAGAGTAGATGCCGACCATCAGGACTTATTGTCATCGAATAGATGCCATGCTCATGCTCAATGGTCCTCAGTAAGACCCCACGGTCAACATCCCAAAATCGTGCAAGCCCGTCTTCTCCACCAGTCACAATGTACCTTTGATCTGGGCTAACAGCAACTGAGGTAACATGAGCAGAATTAGGAGCGAGTGAACTAACTAGTTCGCGGTTTTGAATGTCCCAAATCTTGACAGCGAGATCTTTGTCTGCAATAGAAACAAGGTGACGCCCATCTGGCATCATCACCATGTTATAGACTGGTCCCTCATGACCGACAAATTTGTGGAGCTCTTTTCCAGTGGCAAAATCCCAGAGGCGAATCGTGGAATCCTGACCACCAGAAATTATTGTCTGGCCATTGGGTGCGGTCGCTAAAGACCATATAGTAAACTCATGACCTTCCATCTGGCTGCTTGGCGTCATCTCGCCTTCCAATATTGCTTGCTCCCTCTTTGATTGTGGGCCCTAGTTAGTTACAGAATAAATGAAGAAAAGGTTGTCGTATGTTGATGGAAATAAAAAAAGAGAGAGGTGGGTGGCATTAGATGCCACCACCTTAGATTTGATTGATAGATTATTGAGCTGCTACAGGGTCTTCAATTTCTCCTGCACCAAAATCTGCAGGTTTCATACTCTTTCTGAGAGCCCAAATGGTCATCGCAAAGAGTACGATGAGAGCTGCAACTGCAACAAATAACATCTCGACCGTACCAGAGTTCTGGATCATGACCAACACTGGAGCGAGAATCAAAGCTAATAGGTTGACTACTTTGATCATTGGATTCAGGGCTGGTCCTGCAGTGTCCTTTAGAGGATCACCAACGGTATCACCTATCACACCACATTTATGACGTTCTGAACCCTTTCCTGTGTTTGCTGCAGGATCAGAAACCTCATCTTCGATAGCTTTCTTTGCGTTATCCCAAGCTCCTCCAGCGTTTGACATATAGACTGCTAGTAGCTGTCCAGACACAATAATACCGCCAAGGAATCCTCCAAGTGCTTCAACACCCAATAGTATTGCTACAATAAGAGGAATCGATACGGTCAGCGCAGCCAGAGAAACTAGCTCCTTCTGTGCAGCTGTAGTTGAGATGTCGACTGCTCGATCATAATCAGGTGTCCTTGTCCCTTCTAGGATGCCAGGTATTTTGAACTGTCTCCGAACCTCCTTGACCATCTGACCAGCAGCTCGTGTCACAGCTTTGATATTTACAGCTGAGAACAACCAAGGTAATGCTGCCCCTAAGAGTAATCCTGAGAAGACTCGAGGATCATCAAGGTAGAGATGTATGTATTCGATGGGTAGACCGACGAAGGAATCTAGTCTGTGCAAAGCGACAACAATAAAGCTATCAAAGAGACTTACAGCAGCAATAACTGCTGAGGCAATTGCTACACCCTTTGTGATGGCTTTGGTTGTGTTACCTACTGCATCAAGCTCAGCCATGGTCTTCATTGCCTCTGTGTCAAAGTCGCCAGGTGAGAGCTCACCTATTCCTGCTGCGTTATCGGAGATTGGTCCATAGGAGTCCATGGCAACGTTATTGCCAGTGTGTGAGAGCATTCCAATACCAATCAGAGCAATTCCGTATAACGTCCATAGTGTGCCAGTGATACCAACTGTCAATGGAATAACAACTAATCCTGAAAAGAGGAACCAAGCAATTCCAAAGGTTGTAACAATTACGACGAGTGCTGCGACTGTGGACTCATAACCTGCGACGATTCCAGAGAGAATCATCGTAGCAGCTCCAGTATCTGTCGCTTTAACAATCTCTTTTACTGGTCCTTTCTTTAGTGATGTGAAGTAGCTTGTAATTGGATTGAATGATACTGCAAGCATAACTCCTGTAGCTATAAGAATCCCAAATCGAATATCTCCAACATAGAACACTGATAATATCATTGTTAACACGATTGTGAAAATACTGGAAGCCTCATAGGAAAGAAACATTGCTTTCTCTGCATAGACCGCGCCTTTCTTGAATATTCGTGGCCAGACAGGAACCATCACAGTACCAATCATTGATGAGATGACTCCTACTGCTCTTACAAAGAGTGGAAAGACGACAACTGCTAATGCACCACCTGGAAGTAGATTGGCATTGTAACCAGGTGTGACATAAAGAACAATTGCTAGAATTAAGGCAGACACAATGGTTACTTCGTAGGATTCGAAGATGTCTGCAGCCATCCCAGCGCAGTCGCCAACATTATCACCAACAAGATCTGCAATCACAGCAGCATTTCGTGGATCGTCTTCTGGAAGACCTTGCTCCACTTTTCCAACGAGGTCTGCACCTACATCTGCTGCCTTTGTGTATATTCCCCCACCCACACGCATAAAGAGTGCCAGTAAGGTACCTCCAAGGCCAAAGCCAAGTAAGGCATCTGGTGCTGATAAACCATAGATGATGAATATCATGGTACCTCCAAGGAGTCCAAGTCCATCTGTTAGCATGCCAGTGAATGTACCCCCGCGGTAAGAGATCGCTAGTGCTCTATTGTATCTGTTTTCGCCTTCACGTGTTGCCTGAGCGACTCTAATATTGGATTCAACTGCGATACGCATACCAAGTTGTCCAACAATGAGTGAGAAGCTTGCACCGAGAACGAATGCTATTGATCGACCCAATCCAACGATTATTCTTGCATTGTTTAGATTGGCAAGATTCGCAGGAGAGTTATAGAGTGGATCAAGTGGATCAGTAATAATACCAAATAATGCTGCGGTACCTGCTTCTGGAATTGTGATGTATACAGTGAAGAACAAAAGGATTGAGAGGACAACGAGAATTGGAACGATTGTCCTCAGCTGTCTACGTAAATAGGACAACGCCCCTTCTCGAATACCATTCCAAACCTTTTGCATCTGCTCTGTACCCTTCGGTTGGGCTATGACACCCTTCCGGAGCCACCAAGCATAGGCGAGACTGACAAATGCCGCTGCTACAACAGTCAAAATCATGGCTTTTTCTAGCAGGGACATCTCTATAAGAAAAGTCTCGAACAATTGCATAGTTTATTTCACCATCCCGTATGTCTAGGCAGATTTTGTTCCAGTGGCACGATAGTGCAAGCCTAGATTTCGGTATGAATTGAGTAAGTGGCCCAAAATTCCACCTCTTAAGGGTATCCTTGAAGCATTGATTAAAGGTATGAGGTTCGATACGAACACTGACGCATTTATCATCGAGTAAGTAATCATTAACATTTCTCGTTAGTGGGTGACTCATTAGAAAATCTAAATCTGCATAGTCAAGAATCACGGTTGGTATCTGTAGAAGAAAAGATAAGCATCGAAGTGATACATTAAATGAACGATGCATTAGAAACCTACTTGATAACTATTAGCATGATGCATTGTCCTGAATTTGGATGTGGGATATTATTGATACAATGTAATAGATGCAAAAAAAAGATTAGAGGAGAACCAGTATACGTCGGTTCTTCACGCACCCCTTATTGTAAAGACTGCGCTGGAAAAGTTACAAAATTGAATTAGAAGAAGTGGTGGACCGAGGGGGATTTGAACCCCCGGCCTCATGGATGCAAACCATGCGATCTGCCGGGCTAATCTATCGGCCCACTGATATTGAGGACTCCGAAGGAGTGCGTTTTAACCCTTACGCTCTGAATAGTCTTCGCGTAAAGTATCAACCCAAAAAGGAGCACCTTTCAACTGAGAAGCCTCCTCACTGGAGAGTTCCTCATATTTCACAAGGGTCATATCATCAGGTAAGATTCCACTCACACCTGCAGGATCTTCCATCACCAGAGTAAAGGAATATTCACCTCTAAGTGCTGCTTTCATTTCCTCCAGTATTTCACCAGCTCTTTGCTTCTCCGATTCTAGATCTGCAAAATTTCGTGCGGTTTCGACAACTGCACGAACTCTGTATAGGAGACCTTCAATATTGGTAATAAACGAATCAGCTGTCGGACCAGGTTCAACATCAATCCCCCATTCTGGGAATCTGTATGTACAGGACCCGGACCGCACAATGCGTACATTCAGAAGTGAGACATCATCAACATGCATCGTGAACCTGCTTGGTTTACGTTGCTCAGCAGAAAAGACATCACTGTGCCTGAATCCACAATCTGGACATTCAAGATTGAATATTGCAAGCTCATTGAAGAATGGAACGCTGTAAAGCATCGATTGAATTCTCAATTTCCCCTTATTGCATAAGGGGCAGATTGATGCTAATTCTTCATCTAATGACATATTGACCGACTTTTTTCTTGTTGCTAATCCTATAAGGCTGACCAATCAGGAAATTCGGTCTTTTTAGAAGAATTGGTATACATCACTAAAACGCTCAAAAGGCACTATGAGATAGAAAACATAGTACACGCCAGTACTACGTGACAGTAAGAGATGCTGCAAAGCAGAAGATGTGAGGCGAAGACGAGAGGAGTTCAATTCATGGACATCAACAGTATCTACATCATAAAAAGAGATACAGGGATGTGTATGTATCATAAAGACTTCACAGGAACTGCCTTCGATCCTCAGCTTCTCTCGTCGTTTCTTGTTGCAATGACTTCTTTCTTTGATGAAGCGACCAAGTCTGTGAAATCACAAGCACGTGCTTTTGAAGGCTCAGACTACACAATCTTGGTTGAGTTTGGTGACTGGACCCTTGGAGCTATCTCCACCAAAGGGGATAGCGCCAATATTCGAAAGAAACTAAAGAGAACTATTGAGAAATTTGAAGAGCAGTTTAGCGTTCTTAAGTGGGTCGATCTTGACCTTGCTGTACAAACTCGTTTTGAACAAAGGGTTATTGATGAGTTCATCCGTGAAAAAATAACGCAGGACACTCTAATTACCGTCAAGCCTGAATGGGAGCACTTTACAAAAAGACCGGATGTAATATCATTTCTGCGACTTATTCCATCAATCTGTGCGGTGAAAGATGCTGCAGAATTTCTCGAGGTCCCGGTTGAAATAGCACAAAATCTTGCAGCAGAAGCCCTATGGGAAGGTGCAATCCGAGTAGCTAATCCAGTCAAGCCAGATGATATTTATCAGACAACCTCATTGACACATACGGATGACGCACTTGATAACCTCTCACCAGAAGCTGCAAGGGCATTGACTGAATTAGATGGAGAAACACCTCTTTCAATTGCTGCAGAACGTCTTAAGACAGTGGACTTGAAACGATTTCTTGAGGAAGTTGCATTTCTTGAACAACGAAAAATGGTTGAGCTGGTCACTCCATCCCAAGCTGTGGTTGTACGATACTCATCAGCTCTCCAAACGTTACTTACCAAATTTGGAAATATTATCGGTTTCAACGTTACTCGGAATATCTTCTTTGATGCGAGAAAGGAGCTTGTGGACCAATATCCGTGGCTTGCCTTTGTTACACTAGAAAAAGGCGTGGACATTGAGATGAGAAGCTCTCTCTTGTCAGCGACCTTGAAAGGGACAGTTGCACCAGACATATTGGATGATGGTCTTCGTGTTCTTGTACAATTCATTACTCGAAGAGTGAAGGATTTGATGGGCAAAGATCCTGTTAATCGTGTTCTATCAACAACTAAGGATGATGTTGAGCTTCGTTTTCCCAGTACAGTGTATCACATCGAATGGGAATCATTCCAAGTATAAACATGCAAAGTATCTCTATTTTATATCGCTGAGAACATAAGCACAATATACAAAACAGAGAATTAATGCTCTCGTATCGATATTTGTCAGGAGAAGGATATGTATGAGAATGGCCGACTGGCGAAGCACTGGGATTGTTATCAGTGTGGGAGTTTTAATTCTCGTAGCCAGTTTTGTTTTGGTAGCAACGGGGAATGAGGGATTACTGTTCGGGATTATGGCGGTGGTAACACCATTAGTCGCACTGTTCCTAGGATCATTGGGGCTGAAAATTTACGGTAGGGATTCTGGCATCAAAGATGACAGATTTAATTCGTTCAACTATTGGTTTGCAATTGGCTTGATAATGCTAAGTCTTGCAGAGATAGCGGGAACCTTAGTTAGTCTATCAATAGACTTTCAGCAGATGATATTGATTATTACTCTTGTTCAACTGCCAGGTCTTCTTTTATGGGGGATAGGAATCCTTCAGTATTTTCGTTCTTTGAATGAAGTACTAAGCTATCTTAAACCAAATGATTTGTGGATATGGCTTTTCCTTGCAACTACTCTCTCTACATTAAGCCTCGTTGTAATCATCGCAACTCAATTTCCAGCGATAAGTTTCATTGAAAGCGTAGTTCTTTCTCCTATCATTATTGGACTTGCTCTATTTGTTATCATTACTGCTATAATTGTAGTGATATTCAGAAAAGGATCTTTAGCAAAGCCACTCTTCCTAATACTAGGAGCTCTTCTACTCTATCTTGTGCGTTGTCTACTATGGTTGTTTACAGATGTAGGAATTGAAGCACCTATAGATCGTGTGATTGCGGCTGAAGCGTTCATTCTATGTGGTGCAGCTCTTCTTATGGCGAGAAGTCTGGAAAGCATAGACACCTGATAGTGTCTATAATTCCGAGATTATTCGAGTTCTTTTTCACTCATTTTCTTGAAATGATCGTGCATGTGAGCTGGAACTGAGTCAGGGTCTTTTTTATACTGCTCAAACAAGCGCTTCATCATTTCAGGAGAGGGTCTACCTGATCCAATCGGTCCGCCGTGACCTATTGTCTCTTCTGGTCGAACTTTGTCTTCTTTGCTAGGGCTTTCATCTTTTTCTTCATTTTCTACCATTTTCTTTATCATCTCTCTAAAGTGTTTAGGAATAGAATCGGGGTCCGATTTGTATCTTTCCTTTATTTTTTCCATCATCTCAGGCGAGGGTTGCATCCCACCCATTCCACCCATGCTCATACTCATCATCATTCCAGCACCAGCAGGTACAGCCTTTTCACCACCGTATTCGGTCACAACTGATTTTGCTACTTCCACAACTTCTTCAGTAATCTCTTCAATACCCTGATGAGCGTAATATGTCTCATACAAAGATTTGAAGAGCCCACCTTGCGCTAGAAGTTCTTCGTGGGTTCCTTGTTCGACTAGTTCTCCATGGTCAAACAATAAAATCCGTGAGGCGTTTGCAATTGTTGTCAAGCGATGAGCAATGACAATTGTTGTTCTATCTTTGAATAGCTGTTCCTGCGCATCTTGAACTAGAGATTCACTGTATGCATCAAGACGACTTGTTGCCTCATCAAGAATGAGAATTTTTGGATTAGCTAGCATAGTACGTGCAATTGTAATCATCTGCCGTTGACCTGCACTTAGATTCTTACCACTCTGAATGACTTGGGTATAATACCCATCCGCAAGTACCTCAATAAACTCGTTTGCGCCAATTATCTTGCAAAGCTCAATTATCTCTTCATCAGTGGCATCAGTCTTCCCATAGCGGATATTCCCTATAATAGTGTCATCAAATAGGTATGGCTCCTGGGGGATTAACGACATAGCGTGATGGAGTGAATGTAATTGCACATTACGAATATTTTGATCTCCAATGAGAATAGCTCCTCCGGTAGGGTCATAAAATCTATTTACTAGTGCAGCAATTGTTGATTTTCCAGCTCCTGTATGTCCTACAATAGCTACAGTCTCTCCCGGATTAATATTGAAAGTGACATTCTTGAGAACAGGTGTATCTTTAACATATTCAAATACCACATCTTTGAAGTATATTCCATCATTTTCTGTAAGCAATGGAATTGCTTCAGGAGAATCGGTAATTGCTGGTTTTGACTCAAGTACATCACTGACTCGATCCATGGCTGCTAGTGAGGATTGAACCTGTGTGGCCATCATACTAAGGCCAAGGAGTGGAAACATAATACCACGTACTAATGAAATACCTAGAAATATATCACCAAGTGAGAGTAATGGAAATGCTCCAACAGCTAGAGTTCCTGCAACGAATAACATCGCAGCCATAGCAAATTGACCAATCGACATCATCAAAGGTTGC
Source organism: uncultured archaeon (assembly GCA_964564335.1). Lineage (GTDB taxonomy): Archaea > Asgardarchaeota > Thorarchaeia > Thorarchaeales > Thorarchaeaceae > SMTZ1-45. The sequence goes on along the minus strand of CAZMBV010000010.1, from coordinate 16,357 downwards.
ATTGAGGTCATTAAAATCATGAACTTGAAACCATATTGGTATGCTTTCTGATTCAATGTCATCATTTGTTCTGCAAGATCTGATTCGCGGTTGAACGCTTTTGCTACATGAATACCACTCAAATTCTCAGCAATCTGACCAGATACCTCTCCAGATGCTCGTTGAGAAGCGAGCATTATTCTCTGTCCAACAGTACCGAAAAGTCCAGCTATGAACAATATACCAGGTACGACAATTAAAGATGTCAATGCAAGAAATGGAGACATCAACCAGAGTAGGATAAATGATGCTCCAAGCATTAGAGCTTGACTTGCGAAGTTTATCAATACTTGAATACCTGTACTCAAACTTGTTGCATCACTCGTGACTCTTGAAGTCACATTTCCTGCCTGTTCAGCCTTGTGATACGATAGATCCGCTTCGACTAAATGCTTGTAAACATCTTCTTGAACACTTTGGACAAGACCTGCTTGTGCTATGGACATAATCCATGTATTAATACCACCCATCACCCAAGACATTATTGCTAGAACCAAGAAGATTATGGTTAGAGAATATAGGGCGTCAAGCGACCCAACTAGATTGACAGAATCGATTCCTGCTCTGAGTACTAGAGGATTAATCACACTAACAATCGTTGCAGCAAGAGAAAGTATCGCACCTATGAGGACGATGCGTTTGAAGTTGCCGAGATAGTGCACCATTCGGCCAAGAAGGACTCGTATCGGACGGCTTCGTTTCTCCTTTCCTCCCATAAGCCCTCGAGGTCCTCTACGGCCGCCACCCATTGGTCCGTGCATACCCATTATGCAACACCTCCAGTCTTGGAAATTGTTGCCAGTAATTCTTGAGCTCCAGGAAGTCTCTCAAAGACGCGGCGATAATGTTCAGACTCTCTTAGTAAATCGTCATGTGTACCCGAAGCCACTAACTTACCTTTATCAAGTATAATTACCATATCAGATTCCATGAGGGTACGCAATCTTTGAGTGACAGTGATACTTGTACGCTCTGCCATGACCTCGTCAAGTGCTTTTCTCATAAGAAATTCAGTCTGTGCATCTACTGCACTAACTGAATCATCAAGAAGGAGTATTTTTGGATCCTGAATAATTGCACGTGCGATTGCGAGTCTTTGCCTTTGACCGCCACTAAGCGTCATACCTCGTTCACCAATCATCGAATCATAACCTTCTGGCATCTCTATAATAAACTCATCAGCTTGGGCTCGTTTTGCGGCCGAAATGACCTCTTCATCTGTAGCGTTGGATCGGCCAAATGCTATGTTGTCCCGAATGGACATCCTAAAGAGAAAAATATCTTGTTCAACAAGACCTACTTCGTTTCGCACAGATTTTGTGGATATATTTCGAAGGTCAACTCCCCCAACAGTAATTTCGCCCTCAGTCGGATCATAAAGACGAAGAAGAAGTTTCAAGAACGTACTCTTTCCTGCACCAGGTCCACCTATGAGAGCAACACGAGAACCACTGGGAATATTAATGGATAGATTTCGAAGTGCATAATGTGGATTTTCATTCTCTTGCCGACCGTATCTGAAACTCACATTGTCCAAGACCACATCACCGGACCAATCAATCTCTGTGACTTCATGTTCAGGCTCAGCCATGGGATCTTCCCAGTTGAGGAAATTCACAATTCGTTGAGCGTTGACATACCCACCTCTAAGAACAAGGAGCATCATTGGAAATTGGAAGTTGAGACCTTGAAGTGCCCCGAGAAGACCAAGAATTGTTATCATCTGGCCGGGGTTGAGGATATGATTAATAACTGCATATCCAGAATATGCAAAAGCCAAAGTTGTCATTCCAGCAAGTATGAGTGCTGGTAAGTAGAATGCAGATAGTTTCCCTTCTTTTGCAGTCAATTTTTCCTGAACGGTACTTGTGTCATGGAATTTCTCAATTTCAATATCAGCTGCATCAAAAGCTCGAACTACCTCGATACCTTGAAACACACCTTGGGTAAGAGAAGTCAAAGCTTCCATGTTTTCAGATCGATTTCTTCTCACAGGTTCGATGGCATTTGCATATCGGTACGCAAAAACGAGGTAGATTGGAAATCCGATGAGCATAATCAAAGAAAACCCATAGATGGGAATAGTAAAGCTACCAATCGTAATAGTGAACATACTACTTAATCCAGGTATCAAGTCCATCTGTATTAAGATGACAGTTGTCACAGCAAATGAAGCTAATCCAGAAGCAATATTCCTCAGTGCGGGATTCAGAGAGAAACGAACCCATTGAATATCCTGCATGGCAACAGCGAGTAGGCGTTTACTATCATATTCATCATGAAAAGTCATGCTATACACTTGAAGGGCTTCAAAGAAATCTTGACGAGCATCTCGCTCCCAACGTAGAGTGATGGTCGCCCAAGCCCATCCACCCAAAAAGAAAATGCCCATGTAGAGAAGGCCAAAAATGATAATTAACCATACATAATTCATGAATTGAGCTGTTAACGCTTGTGTTGTCTGGATCTCATTGACTGCCAGACCTATGAATACTGACGGAAATACTGTAAGTATTGTGGAAATCATAGTAAGGAATAGACCCATGCTGGCTACAGCTTTATTCCGGGTCATTCCACTTATCATGTATCTCCCGGGAGTTTTTCGAAGTGTTTCGCCGCCATTGTTTCTAGACATTCTTTGTAGCTCCAATTTTTAGTTTTTTAATCAGAAGGGACATCATTGTAGTCATCTCTTCCAGATGACGGAGCAATTTCTGCTGTTGTTTTTTATCCAGTGAATCCAATAGAGAATCTAAGGACTCGATTATGTGTTTCATTCCATGGGTATGGAAAATAACACGTTCACCTGGATCCAAGAGCTGTTCCCAGAGCCGTGGTCCCAGTCGTGTCTTCTCTCCCACTGCACCTCGTCGGTGCTTGAACATTAATACCATCTGCTTCTTACCTTCCTCTGTAAGGCGGTATGTTTTACTTCGTCCCTCTGTTGAAGCAGCTTCGATAACACCGTCTTCCTCAAGTGAAGAAAGCATGGGGTAGATGGTCCCAGGGCTCGGATTCCACTCACCATCAGATAAATCTCCAAGTCGTTGCATAATATCAGTTCCCGTCATTTCTTTGGTCCGTAATAGACGGGGAATAATGTGACGAAGGAGACCTCTAGGTATTGACTGGGGCATAGAGAGATGCTCACAATCCTTAGTAGGAGTTTCGTCATTCATAGCAACCACTTCTGGAATTATCGTATCCGATAATCGGATGCGATATCGAATACGATATAAAGCTTACCTTTATGACATAAGGCTTACGAGAAAACAAGTAGAATTGAAGTTCCAATCGACCTAGGACAAGTTTGATAAGAATTAGAGAAGTCGGAACCTAAATACAGAGAGTGAAACTGCAGTGGGAGAAAAAGCAAAAGTCAAAGAAACTGTCAGATTATTCACAAAAGTGTGGCAGTTACCAACATATCAACAGATATTGACTATACTTATTCTACTCACTGTGTGTACTTCACTTCTTTCAGCTGTTACTAAGACTCTCACTGCGGTAACTTCAGATTTCTTTTTCACATGGTTTTGCTATCTTGTACTGTTGAGTACCCCAGTGTTTCTGGGAACTGCTTTACTCTATCTGATTGGTAGAGATGAAGGATCACCTATGGATGCTAGAAGGACAGCGGGAGCTGTTATGTTCGGTCTAGTCTTCTGGTTCATTTTTGGAATGATAGGTGTGATTATTGACGGAATTCTTGGAACCTCAGGATATGAGATTAAATTCCTGATGTTGGGTGCAGGTATTGCTTACTTCATGTTTGCATTCATCACTAACGGTCTCAGTGACCATTCCATGGTGCGAAACTGTGCGGGAGCAGCCACACCTGTTGCATTATGGCTATTTCTGGAGAACTTCTTACCGCTCAAAAATCCAGCATTACCAACCTTGGGAACATATTGGTATATTTCAGCGATTCTGATCATTCTTATTGTTTCATTAGTAGTGCGGTATATCTATCGAGCTGTGAGTGTTCCATTTGAAAGAGATCTTGGAATAAACGGACCCCAACTTCTTCGTGCATTTGGTCACGACTATTTAGCAGACAATTCTGAACCACTTGAAACAATCCTTACAAAAATATCTACAATCCAAAGTGTACCAATGGAGATTATCATCTTCAAAGACACCAATGGACCAGTCGCATGTGGTGTAATCGAATATGTCCACCCAGGTCCATTCAGAGATATTGGTAGTAGTGGACTTCCTTCCACAATTATGAAACATATTCAAGAAACACATGGGATTCCATCTTTTGTGCTCCATGGAACTTGTACGCATCATCAGAACCTCACAACAAAAACCGACTATCACAAGGTGCTTGATGAAATCGACAGACTGATTGAAGAAACTAAGACCTACCCAGAGGTGTCAGGACCTCACTGGAACGATGGTGATAAATTTAAAGTCTGGACAATGTTCGTGGGAAATGACGTTCTCACTATCAGTACGAGCGCACCAGATTTCACAGATGACATTGCGCTTGAGGTAGGATATGATACGGCTGACATGATACGCAAGCAGACACCCAATATTGAAGGCATTGCTATTGCAGATGCTCACAATTGCATCAATGATGACGCAGTATCAGTAATGAGAGGAGATCCTGATGCTAGCGAATATGTTGGTACTGTTTCTGCAGCGGTATTTGGCTCCGTTAACGAAAAAAGAAGTCAACTTGAAATTGGAATTTTCACGGTATATCCTGACGACATCACTCGAAAGGAAGGAATTGGCCCTGGCGGTGTCACAGTTGTAATTTTGAAAACTGCAGGTCAAGAGATGGCGTTGGTATCAGTTGATGGGAATAATGTTCAACCCGGTTTTAGAGAAGACGTAATCAGCATTCTGAAAACTCAAGGTTTTGACAGTGTGGAGATGACAACAACAGATACACACGTTGTTAATGCAATCTCCCTGTCGAGTAGAGGATATCCTCCTGTCGGAAGGAATAAACCGGTAGAAACCCTTGAACACATTGGAATTGCAGCGACAAAAGCAAGAGAAAATATCAGACCTGTATCAGTAGGATTGGGTTTTGGAAAGGTCGATAACATTCGAACATTCGGTGAGAAGGGTTTTGATATACTCACCCAAGATGTTGCAGAAGCTGCTAGCATCGCAAAGAGAACTGGTATCCGTTTAGGAGGAATTGCATTCCTCACTTTGATTTTGATATCATTTCTAATCTGATGTTCTATTTCGATACAAGTATATGCAGAACAATATATGATAGACTCTACACATGAGGCGAACCTAATGGATAAGAAACAGATCTTTATTGGGATTACTGGAGCAAGCGGAGCAATCTATGGAGTTCGACTCATTGAGGCTCTGAAAGCAGAAGGACATGAAGTTCATCTAGTGATTAGTAGGTGGGGTGCTGAAACACTGACCTATGAAACTGAATTGGATGTCAATGCTCTAACGTCGAAGGTCGACAAGGTCTACGACGAGAATGACCAAACAGCAGGTCCTGCAAGTGGGAGTTTTCATCTAGATGCGGTTGTTATTATTCCATGCTCCATGAAAACGCTAGCTGGAATTGCACACGGATATGCAGATAATCTCATTACAAGAGCTGCAGATTGTGCTTTGAAGGAACGTCGGAAACTCGTTCTAGTCCCAAGGGAAACTCCACTTAATCTGATTCATATCCGAAATATGGAAACTGTTACTCAAGCAGGAGCAATTGTAATTCCTGCAAGCCCTGCATTTTGGCATAGACCTAAGACCATTGAGGATCTAGTTGACTCGGTCATTGATAGAGTCCTTTCACACATTAGTTCTGCAAGAGAGTCAGCAGTAACTTGGACTGGAAAAGATTAAGCTTATCCGAAATGTAATGGAGTACCACAGTGTTCGCATCTAATGGTTTCTCCGGGTAATGCCCGTTTTGCTAATGCAGCATTACATTGTGGGCAGGAAATTTTCTGCGGTGCTGAATCCTCGGATTTTGTTTGAATCCGTAGAAGTACCTCCCGTAGATTCTCACGCATCTCAGCTAACATAAGTTCAAGCTTCTTCTCATTATTACTCGCAATGGAGATTCGTAGTGATAGATTTTCTTTTGATGCAGATCCAATAACAACATATTCATCACCATCGAGAGCTTTTCCATAGTACCAGGCTTCGAGACCTGTTTTAGGGTCAATTTTTTCATCTACGTACAGAACGCTGTGCTGTTCTATTACGTTCTTAACAATCTCAAGCATTTCTTCAGCGTCAGCCTTTGCATCCATCTGATATTCACATGCACGCTTGGTCTGCAGTGTCTTGTCAACAAGTATCTCTAAGTCACGTAATGTCTTAGTCATTAGAAATGCATCACGAACTGCTTCTTTGTGTTCCGAGGGAATTATTAGACTGTTGTCTCCATGTTGATTGCAAAAGAGAAAGACCTCTGTTTTTTCATCAGTATCATCGATTCGTAGAAGGTCTTTACGTCCATGGCACTTGTGACATTCAAAAAGTTGCAGATAGTACCGTACGAGTTCCTTGTACGCTGCGGTTCGAGAAACGTATCTCTCACTGCTATGCCCATTACGACATTCAACTTTGAGTTCGATGATTTTGTCTTTTAGCTTTGTATCTTTAATTCTAAGTATTGAAGGGCACTTCTCACACTTGAGACTCTTTTCAACAGTGTCCATCTTGTCAATTTGAGGCTCGCGTCGTTCTATATGCTTGTAGATATTCCCAGTTACGCTCTTTTTCATATCTTGATGAATAGGACATACTAGTTCAAATTCAATGAGAGAACCTGTTGTTTTTGTGCTCACAATATCAGTGATCAAGTCACACTCGTTACATTTCAAAACACCAGTCACAATTGCATCAATGGCTTCTTCATCAAGCTCTATGGGCTGTATCAGCTCCCTTGTATGTCCATTAGGGCAACTACACTTTAGCTTAAATTTGTCCTTGTCAAGCTCTATACTACGAATTGACAGGTTGCTAGAACATTCTATGCAATTGAGCATGGAACGTACAATAGAGCCTTCTGAAACAGCTTCTGCAATTTTCTCTATCATCCATGCATGTCTTGCGGGCATTTCCTTGCGAGTTTTACCATGTGCAGGACACAATACTTCAATTTGAGCTTTATCACCTTTCGTTGATATTTTCAAAATCTTACACGGAAGACCACATTGCTCACAATGAATTAGCCGCTTGAATGTTGTCTTTAGGATAGCTGGATGAGCATCGGTGGGAACATATCGCAATTCTTTGTGCCCGTTTGGACATTGGTACTTGAATATCATTACACCCTTTTTCTCTTCTACTTCACGTGTGGAGAATATTTGTCCACATTTCGGACAATTGAGCGAATTAATGATTGATGTTGCGTTATTCATTAATTCCTTAGCAGCTATGACAGCATTATGGTAATATGAGGGGATTCGCTTAGGAATAACTCCATGAATTGGACAGAGGAAGATCTCATCGGAATCTTTTCGGCCTACATCAGAATGAATGAGGGACATTATTGACCCACATTCGGTACAGGTAAAGAGACCCTTGAAGATTTCAAGACCCATACTATCAGCTTGGTATCTTGAGAGGTCTCTCTTGCCTTTATGACCTTTCAAGCACTGGCAATTGAGCCGGAGCGTGCTTCCACGCATTTCACTACTCAGTATATAGAATGGTTCCTTACATTTTTTGCATACGAACACAGCAATCCTCTATCCTAGCACGCGGCAAATTAGCAGACTCACATTCACTCATCTTCCTTATGGGTATTACTATGATATTACTGAAGATAGAGGGCAATAGTCAATGTGTGCGTGCAGTACTTACAGCGAATCGGCAATCGACGACCAATTTCCTCAACCTGCTCAGGTTCAAGGGGTGCACCACATCTAAGGCATACCCATGAATCCATTGTATCTGCAAGTTCATCTATTGTTGTCGGTAGCATTGATACATCTTCGCCAAGAGCTTGGACCTTGATAATTGAATGACGCCCATTCTCCGGACCTATTATCATGATAACAACTGCAACCTTCTTCTTAGTATACTTGCCCTCAGCATATCCACGAATCGTACCTATGAACTCGCCTGCTATGATGTGTTCTTCGGTATCTACAACATGAAAATTCTTTGTCGGGAGAATCTTCTCAGCTTTTGTAAACAAAACTTGTGCGTTCCAGTCTAGATTTTGCTCTTGCTGTGTCTGTTCGAGACCTGTGAGTATAAGATCAAAGTCCTTTGAGGTCTTCTTTGATGGTAACAGCAAGTCACATACAGAACGAATAAGGTAAGGTTCAACGCTGATTGTATGAAGTTGATCTAAAAAGTCAATATATGAAACAGTTGCGACAACTTTTCCTTGGACACAGTCTTTACTTGGGTAGAATGAGAATTGAGGACTTCGGAAGCCACCAACCTCTATTCGTGAGATTGATTTTACATTCTCGCCAGTAAGTTCTAAACAATCAATCGGGTAAGCGACAATACTGACTGTCACATTTGTTATCACATACCCACTATTGTTGAGAACTTTGACCTTGTAGTCAAATTTGCCACCGACAATCTCACAACCTCGCAATACTTTTACACCAGATTCAGATGAGATTATTGGTTCTGCTTCAGCCTCAAGTGTTACAGGTGATTCAGGCTCAGGAGCTTCGATAGGGGGTTTACTCCTATCAGCTTGAATCTCATCAAAGGCAATCTGCATAGCTTTAGCATGATCAGGTGGAATGTCAAATATAAATTTACCATGAATTGGACAAAGTTGAACTACCCTATCTTCTCTAGCACCTGGTTGAACATAGACAAGGTCCAGTTGTTCATAACATTCAGGACATTGATAGAATCGTTTGTAAAGATCAACAAGAGTTTCGGTATCAAGCCCAGGTTTAAACAGCCGCTTGCTCCGATGACCATTTTGACACTCAACGTCAAACTCAATAAGATCGCGTCTTTCCTCTACATCACGAAGGGTGAGCGGTAGCTTGCATTTATCACAACTCAGACTTCGTACTATAGACGGGAATCGGTCAAGCTTTTCCTCAAAATCAGAGATAATACTATAGATGGAGGGAGGAGCTTCACGTTGCATGACACCATGAATTGGACATACAATTTGAAAATTTACTTTCTTGCTACTCTTCCGTTTATTCAGAATGTATGTCAGATGTCCGCACTCATCACAAGTCAACATTGCGCGTGTAATTCTTTCTACTACAGGGTCATTCCAAGTCAATGGAAGAATTCGTTCAGTCATATCCTTTTTCCCGGGACAGATGCATTTCAAGCGGTAACCAGACTTGCTCTCCTCAATTGCTCGGATAGCTAGTGATTGACGACATTCTCGAGATGTCAGTGTAGCTTGTAGGACTGCATCCTCAGGAATCTCTAATACAGCCGCTCGCAGAGAATCTAATAATGCATGAGGAATGTCTTTCTTTGTGATTCCATGAATTGGACATGATGCATGCACACGCGCAGTATTTCCACGTCCTTCGACATCAGCAATATGACCAGGTAGACCACACGTATCACAATGGACTACTCGCTGTAAAATTTTCTTTAGCAATATCGGATCAATATTCTCAGGTAGAAATCTCTGTGCTCTATGCCCGTTAGCACAACGGGTATCAAGTTCAATTAATCCTCCGCGGTTTTCCATTTCATGGACAGCATAGATGAGACCACATTGAGGACACCGGAAGGAATCGATTATCGATCTTGGACTATCAATCTCTGAAGCTGTTAGCTCGATTGTAGGAAGGAAGGATTGGGGAAACTCACGTTTTTGAACTCCGTGTCTTGGACAGAGGAACAACCCTTCAAACTTTGAACCTTGCAGGCGGGTTTCAATAAGAGACATATTGGATCCACAATCAAGACAGATGAACATCTTCTTGAAAATCTCAGAACCCATTTCCTGAAGGTAGCGATCAGAAACCCTTCTAGCACTCTTGTGACCATTCAGACATTGAGTTTCAAGAGTAAGGATCCTATCAATCATCTCAGCATTTTGAATGAATAGAGGTTCGTTACATTTCTTACATGAGAACACAGCTTAACACCTAAGGCGGAGGTCAATAGTAATTGATACCTTTAGATGTGAAACGTTGGCTCTTAAGCAAATCTTAGACGAGTATATTGTTACATTCACTATTCAGTCGTTACTGTCAAAACCCTCGTCTTCTACAGCTGTATCTTCTTTTACTGGTTGTTCATCTTCGATATCTTCTTTTGCCGGTTCCTCAGCCTCGATATCTTCTATTTCTTCTTCTGCTTTTTTAGATTCGATTAGCTTCTGCAATCTCGTAATAACAGGTAACTCACCACGTTGGAGAGCAAGAGGGATTGCGAAAAATACAATCAAAACTCCACCCGGTACTACGAGTAATGGACTAAGTAGTGGACCAATTATAGGAATAAATGCCAAGTAATATCCCAGAATCTGTAATAATCCACCTAGAAGTAGTCCCGGCCAAGCTAATGCAACGGGTCTCTTCAATGCAGTTAATGCTGCATAAAAACACACCAGTACAAATCCTGTTGAAAGAAACAGCGGATTAAACAATCCGGCATAGGATCCAATTAGCCAGATGATTGCTCCTGCTAGTATCATCAAGAAATTCGGGTCAGATGTTATCGCTTCATAAGCGTTTTTGGGTTCTTCAATCATGTTGCTCACCTAATATCTGCTCATTGATTATAATCGTATTATATATATCGAATTTGATGGGAGAACCTTATTCAACTACTACCTGGAGTATCTACACTTTCAAGTATCTTGTCTGCAGAGCTTTTCAATTTTGAACGATAACCACGAGTGGTATACACCCGGACAGGTCTGAGGATGCGCGAGAAACTACGAGCCATAGGACTGGTATCGCTTACCTTCCAAAATTCGTAACCACCTGATCCGCGTTCGAATAGCACTATCTCATCAAGATCAAATTTCCCTGGATAGAATGTTACAGAGGGTCTATCTGAAAAATCAACATAGACATTTTTAACATCGATTCCCGCATCTTCTGCAATCTCATTTTCGATAGCGTATATTCCATCGGGAGATGATAATTTTTTCAGAAATGTAGGATCAGAAATCGCTCTTGCACTAACGAGTTTAATCAGGTATCTCTTATTGAAATCGGAGAAGATTCGATTAGCAGAGCGAAGTTCGTCACTTTCTTCCGGGCCGACATGAAGAAGTCTATGTAACATTGATAAATCATCATACTTGTAAAACTCCATCGTATCCTTCAGAGGGGCAGGGAATAACTGCGAACCAGCTTCATCTAAGACACGTAAGAGCATAAGCTCAGCTGCTCGAACCGTTTTATGGAAATAGACAGCATCAAACATGTTTACTGCTGCGGATAGGTACGACTCAAATGTGAAAAGGGAACTTCGTTCTACTGCAATCTTGTTCTTGGCAATACGAGTCGAGTCGAATAATCTGTGAAACTCGAGTTGTGCATAATCAACACCTGCAAAATAGGAATCACGTGCTAGATCATCAATGAGTTCGGGATTTATTGGGCAGTTCAGGATATCCAATCGAAGACCCTTAACTGGTACACCCTTCTCAATGACATCTTGAATTTCATCTATCGTGAAACCATGTTTTTCAATCACTTCACCAATAGGAGTAGAATCAAGCAAGGCCTTCATTAGGTTGAGAGGTGGCGCACCACGTACGGTCTGATACTCATCCATAACGTTAGACCAAGGACCATTTACCAGCATTCGTAATAGAGCAACAAGACGGCCCTTCTGTATCTCTTCGGGCGTAGCTCCAAGATATTCCAAAAAAACTCTAGACATATGAACGAAACCCAGAGTTCGACCCATCAATGATATGTCCGCGCCAGGATAAACCAATGATAATCCAGCGGGACCATGAATATAGCGTAGTCTCTGAGATATCTTCATATCAATAATATCACGCTCCACTTCTGAGAGCTCAATGTACCCATGGATTGAATCCTTAATTTGAAGAACCGAGGGAAAATCAGTTACGGGCATTGTTATCCGACCATCATGTTACGGATTAATTCAGTATTAAAGGGTACGCAAACAGTTGCAAAAAACATACCCAAAGTTGGACATCACTTAGATATTCATGTGATAGATCTTTAAATACAAGACGTCTTCAATGAAGTATGAGGTTGATCAGACACATCTATCACCTCACAGAGTTGTTCCCAGTGCCGCTCCTGGGAGGACGTCACTCTGGTGTCCAAGTTCGTCCAACTTACAATGAACGGTTTGAAATACAAAACATTTGCTGTTAGGAGAAGCTTCATCAGTAGCTTTGTATGAGATTTGAGCTATGAGACGATTTTGGGTATTCGTTTTCCTTGGACTTATGATGATAGTCCAACCTGTTTATACATCAGAATCACCTACTTTGGATTACAGCGTTGTGCCTGCAGAAGCCCCGCCATCACCAATACGACGAATATATGGGGAGAATATTGCCCCGGAAGTTTACGGTCAAGTGGCAACCGTAGATTATAGGGAACAAGTTCGTGAGTTTACAGAAAATCATTCTCGGTATATCATGGATTATTCCGCAGCAACGGAGGGTTCGAATTTATATGCTAGAAACTACCTGATACAGCAACTTGGTTTGTTGTCGAACGATAGAATTGAAGTTGAAACTGTTGGAAAGCACTACAATGTTGTTGGACGATTGCCTGGTTACTTACCCGGAGATCATCCTGTAATTGTGGTATCTGCCCATTATGATAGCGCACAAAATTCAGATGGTGCAAATAGTGATGCCAGTGGTATCGCGACAGTACTTATTCTAGCAAGAATATTATCACAATACGAGTGGCCGCTTGACATTTACTTCATAGCATTCAATGGCCTTTACACTATGGATTTTATGTCTGGAAGTCCTGAAGTCGCACTCATGTTCCAACAAGAGGAAATTGAAATCCTTACAATGTACAATGTCGATACTATCCTCGTTCAAAACCCTAGTGTTCCAACGAATGAACGTATTCAGATGGGATATGGTTATGGAGGACAGACAGATTATCATCGTGGACAATATTGGGCAGATTTAACAAGAATGATGAGTAATAATTATGGTTCAAATTATGTTGTTCCGTTACCTTCATCGAGCTTCGGACTTTGGCAATTATCGGATCATTACACATTCGCCGAGAGAGGGTTCTCAGGCATACTTTGTGCTTACGAATCAGGAAGCGCAATTGACCAATCATCGCAGACCAACGATGATAGGTGGGACAGTCCTCAATATACCTATAATATTGGAAGGGAAACAACTGCAGTTATCGGAGCCAGTATAGCATTCACCATGAGCCGAGAATACGGAGAATCAACTCATCTAACACATGATTTTACAAATGGACCAGAGCAATCTGAGATGTTTCTGTTTGCAGTCAGCACTGCTACGGTTGTCAATGTAACAGCTCGTTGGTTTGGCGGTTCTTCAACCTACTATCTAGTGGATGAAGGTTTCAACATCATAGATGTACAAGAATTCAACAGCTCTTCACCATGGCAACCAATGCAAATTTTTAATCAACAATTAACAATGAAGGGCACGTATCGACTATATGTTCAGAATACTGCTTTTAGCTCTGTTGGGTATGAAGTTTCCATAACATATAATTCAGATATAGACGGAAATGGCATTCTTGATAAAAACGAATACTGGCTGAGCCAGAGCTATTTTAATTCAGATCAAGACGGTGATAATGTATCCGATGCAGATGAAATCTTTCATGGAACAGACTTGAACAACAAAGATACGGACTCCGATACTATGGATGATCGATATGAAATCGATATGGGATTCAATCCCCTAGATGCATCAGATGGGAACGAAGATGCTGATGGGGATGGTCTCACGAATGCGCAAGAATATTCTGGTGGATTAAATCCATTTTCCAAGGATACTGATGGGGACAAAATGGATGATCTCTGGGAATTAACCTACGGATTAAATCCCTTGGTCGATGATGCATCTCTCGACCCTGATGGCGACCATTTGACGAATCTTCAGGAGTATAAAGCTGGAACGAACCCAAACGTCGATGGAAGTGAGAAAAATCCCCCGAATTTCTTTGTACCCCTAGTTGTAGTAGTTGCAGTTGTACCTGTTATCGGATGTTTGTACATTCGGAAGAAGAATCAAGAAATGCTGTCGTAGAGGTCAAGAAATGAAGCAACAGGTATGCATGACAGTCATTCTTTTAGCATTGCTTGTTTCGTCATTTGGAATTGCACAAGTCCCAACTCAAACAGAACAAATATCTGGAATTACTCAGAACACGATTTCTGTAGATGAACCACTAGAGAGAGTATATGATGAAGACCTTTCGTTTGATATATGGTCAGCTATTTCAGAATCCTCATACAGAAATTATGTCAGAAGAGTTACAGAAAATGGTTCGAGATGGATTAACACTCCCACACAATACAGTGACCAAAACGAGGAAGCTCGCGAATATGTCTCAGAGGAGCTGTCTAGGGTTTCTCAAGGTAGGATAGAGGTTGAGATTATCGGAGAATATCAATCAGTCGTCGGAAGACTCCCAGGATATTTTCCAATAGATGCCCCAGCTATTATGATAGGTGGACATTACGATAGTGTACCAGGGGCTGCAGGGGCAAACGATGATGGCACAGGCATCGCAACCATTCTTGAGATTGCACGGGTTATGTCTCAATACGAATGGCCTTTAGATATTTATTTTGGAGCTTGGAACGCAGAAGAGATTGGTCTTCGGGGATCAGGAGAAGTGGCCAGCGAGTTCAGAGATCGCAATATCGACCTTCTGGTGTATTATAATGTTGATATGCTTCTCGTGCCAGATCCAGATAATAGAACCGTTCTAATGGTCTACCCAATAGATTACTATCAAGTCGGTCAATATTGGGCAGACCTCACGGTCCAGATGAGTAATACCTATGGTAATGGTATAATCGAGCCAGTGGCATCAATTAGTTTTGGAGCTTGGACTCGGTCGGATCATATTTCATTCATTAATCGGGGATTTCGTTCATCACTCTTTGCTGCTGAGAGTGGTGGAACGAATGATATA
This sequence comes from uncultured archaeon, assembly GCA_964564335.1. GTDB lineage: Archaea > Asgardarchaeota > Thorarchaeia > Thorarchaeales > Thorarchaeaceae > SMTZ1-45. The sequence goes on along the minus strand of CAZMBV010000010.1, from coordinate 1,250 downwards.
TGGTATCATCAATCTTCCGACGTCTGGAGCAATCCAGCTTACGATTATGCTGTCGCTTCAGAAGCTGTCAAGTCAATAGCAGCAGCTATCGCATTCACTCAATCACGAGCATATCAAATACCGGTTACAGGATACTCTTCTTTCACTCTTCAACCCGGTCATGAGAGGAGTTTCTACATAACAATCACAAAGGGAACTACAATCAATGTGACGAGCCGCTGGTGGAGTGGAGGAGCAACTTATGGTATTTATAATCCGCAGGGAAATCTAGTTGAGGAGGTCATTTTCGATGATGCATCTCCTTGGGAATCATCAGTAGTTCTCGATACACTTGTAGGAGGATTAGGAATCTACCGTTTATCAGTATACAATCATAGAGGAACAATAACAGGCTATGAGGTATCATGGACCTATGATTCAGATGTGGACAACAATGGAATCTTTGATAGTGAAGAGTTTTGGTTTGACACTGCCATATTCTCCTCAGATCAAGACTCGGATACATTAACTGATGCATTTGAAATGATCATTGGAACAAATTGGCAATCAACAGATTCTGATTTAGATCAACTACCGGATAATTGGGAGATAGAATACGGGCTAGATCCGCTTGATCCAAGTGACGCACTCCATGATGAAGATGGCGATTCTCTTACGAATCTTGAAGAATTTGAGTACGGAAGTAATCCGATTCTGGTCGATTCAGATTATGATAAATTACCTGACAATTGGGAAATAGAGAATGGTTTGAATCCTGTGCGTGATGATGCTTCAGAAGATCCGGACAGTGACTACATAACAAACTTGGAAGAGTATCGTGCAGGAACAGATCCTAATTATCCAGAGGTTAAGCCTCTAGATATCATACTTACATCTATTGTCGTTCCTGCTAGTATTTTGGCACTGGTGGCTGTTTCTATATTTACATACAGAAGACGATAGACAGACTGGGACAAGATATACATGTGGTAACAAATCAGTAGTCGTTCTAGTTCTGCAAGCTAGATAGTGATGAGTAAGATTCTAGGTGAAGGTTCTCATTATAACATCCCAGCGATGCTGGGTGAATGCTTCTAGTTCAGCTATCTTCTTATCATCACGAGTCGGCTTGAACAGATGAGAGAATCGTCCTTGCATCTTGAGAAACTCGTCGATTGGTTTTCGCTTCGCAGGGTCTTGGTATCTCTTACTTACACTACCAAGTTTGAACTCTTCACCGATTCTTTCCCATTGAATCCAGTAGCCAGTTT
>CAZMBV010000009.1:0-26584 GCA_964564335.1 uncultured archaeon | reverse complement strand
TGAAATGGCTGACATTAAGGAAGTCCTTTGGGCTGATATTGGTAACGATCTTGCTACACCTGGTTACGAATATGTTTCTTGGCTTTCCAATAACCGTACTTTGGATACAACGACTATCCCCGGCTTAGAATCTGGAAAGTGGTCCACATCATGGTTTGCTTGGGGTACTACTCAGAACTTCTGGGTAGCTATTGAAGCAGATCAAGCAACACTAGCTCACTTCCGTGCACAATATGCAGGTCTATTGATCTTCAATGATGGGTTTGGCCCTTCAGAGGGTGCTCCTGATTTCTCAATTGAGGGTGGTCAAGTCACAACTGAAGAGGTCACTCACTATGTCCTCATTGATGAAGTTGGTGCAGTCGAACTACGGCGACCACTAGGTGCAACAAATAGCTCAGGCAATGTGTTGGTCAGTCCCGATACTGAAGTCGAGTTTGGTATAACAATCAGTGATGTTGATGTAACAATCTACCCACTGCAAGTAGAACATTCCTCTGCACTGCGAGGTGCTTGGGACTTTAGACAATCATACGAAGGTGCGATTGGTCTGAATGAGACTAACTTCGACTACAGAATAAGCAGTGCAACAATAACGGAAATGGCTTTTGATATCCACTTCACTGTTGATCAGGTCACGTACGATGCCGAGGATCCATTGACATGGAACAATGCTGTTTCATTCAAGATTGATCAGACGATTGGTGATTGGACTTTGAATGACATCGATAATTCCGTGTTAGATGGAAGAAGCCTTGCTGTGAACTTCTTTGGAGTTCTCGCAACAGGAACAGTCACACAACGAACCGCTGGAGAACGACCCGTTACAGATAGCAATGGTGCTAGTCAGCATGCAGACTACTACTTGTTTGGTTCTGAGAATAGCCCCTATGCTAATGTGGAGATGGGAGGACTCCCATACACCTGGGGCGGCGATGGACATAGTACTACATACTATTCAGGTTCCTCCACGGCTCCTATTGGCGCTTTCAGTCTGATGTATGAATCAGCTTCAGGGAGTACTGTGACCAACTGGCAAGTTGATGCTTCTATGCTCTTCATGACTGCTGGTTATGAGAACTGGGGCGGCCAGGATATCATCTGTGATCCTGTCTTCGTTGCATACACAAGTGCTTTCCAATCTGCATCTACGGGAACTACAACTTACACTGGTGGTGATGGAAATCCAGCCGTTCTCTACTTGATTGTAGGTGGAGTTGTCGCACTCATTGTGATTGTCTGTGTGATGTACCGTCGCAAGTAATAGAATATACCGGCTGTTGGAGTCAGGTCTACGGACTGGACTTCAACCGCCTTTAGTCTTTTTTTAATCAAACAAATTTTCAGGTAACCAATCTGACATGCAAGAGGGGTCACTTTGGAAGCTGTTCTCTGGTGGCATTACCAATGTCCATCCCGTCTTAGCATACTCGTATGTCGCGCAGGACGCAAAACCGGTTGACATCCATTCGTTAATATTCAGAGGGACTGCGGTGACAAGAGAATAGAATAGATAGGACATAATCGGATCGCAAACCACAGCAATACTATCATCAGGATGTTTACTTCCAATATCATTCATACATGTTCCAAATCTCTCTTTAGCTTCATCTATAGATTCGCCTTTCCCGATAGTGTAACTATGGTCATTCCATAGAGATGATAGTACTTCAGCAAGCTGTTTCTCATCAGTCCAAGAAACTCCAAGCTTGAATCCATCAAGACATCCTTTTTTGTTAAGACGTACATTAAACTCTTTGGAGAGTATCTTTGCTGTTTCGTAATCACCCGTAGATGATGAAGAATAGATTTTGCGTACTCCAGCTACGAGTCGTGAACTGGCAAGTTCAAGAATCTGGTTCTTTCCTCTTTCTGTAAGGTTTCCAGAATTATCTCGCAAGGTTTCCCCACATGTAATAACGTAAATTAGAGTTCTCGGTTCTAATCTTGATCCCATCTCTCTCTCTTGGACGTACTCAAACATTTGTCCGACCGCCTCGTTTTTTTAGTATCTCTCCCAATATATAAGGTTGATACGTTATCAACTACTCCGCTCTTCTAAGAACCTCGTACGACCCGTATCCTCCTTTTCTATCATCTAGTTGAAATGACCCAAATGACTGAATCAAATAAGATACGTTCCCATTTTCATCTCTGAATGGAACCGGGATGATTGGTCCCGGGGTAGCTGTGAGTGTGTACGAATGTCCCTGCTTATCAACGATTTCTAATTCAGTTGATAGTGGGAACACACCATTTTCCCGGTATGAGTGATCTATGAGCTTGATAGTTTTTATTGGGATATTGACACCATTCCGGTAAATGAATCCTCCAGATCCAATTCGTCCATCATCTAGCACAACAGCAGCTGGATTCAATGCAAGATCTTCATCGAACCAGATGACGAAATAGAACCAATTACCAATCCCTGTCCAATCTCTGATACCATGAGTATGGTCTCTCTGTCCTATGCATTGATTAATCTCAAAAGATTGCTCACCTACCTGAACTATTCCTGTAACTTTACCAATCTGTTCCCAATGAACATCTCCGGTCTTCTTTCCAATCTCCAATGATTCTGAAGTCATGTGTTCACTATATTCGTACGTTTCATTATATGCCTCATACTCTAAATCGATTCTTCCACCAACAAGACCATTGATGACTTCAGGATTTTCCTTTACTTTTCCAAAGTCTTCGGGATTGTTGAAAATAAGCATGGGCCCTTCAAAGGAATATTTCCACTTTCCATCCTCAATGCACTCATACTCAACATTCTCAACCTTCAATGCACTGGGATATCGACCAGAATCATCGTTAGCATGAAACGCACCTATCGAACCATCTGGTAGGAAAACAAAGAAGAATGTCATTCCCTCTTTCTTGTTAGGTTTAAAACCGAGTCGGCTCATTCCACCGACTTTGTTCTCTTTGTCATAGAAGATGAAGTAGTAACTTTCATTCCATTCAGCATCATCTGATGTTGGTTTGTGCGTAATGGGTTCCACATCTGTTCACTCCGAATCAACAATAGTAACAATCCCATCATTTCCATTGAGTTTGACTCTTTGCCCTGTCTTCAGTAGCTGACATGCATTCCTAACATTCGTAACTGCTGGAATACCAAATTCGCGAGATACTACTGCCCCATGAGATAGAATACCTCCAGTTTCAGTAATGAGACCGCCAATTTTGGAGAAGACAGGTGTCCATCCGGGGTCTGTACGTGACACTACTAAAATCTCTCCCGCTCGTACTAATGGGACTTCTTCCACACTTCCCAATACTCTCACTGTTCCAGTCACTATACCTTGACTCGAAGGCATTCCCACATATCCTTCTGCAGAGTCGGGTAATGGATCATCAAATTCTCGATTTCCCTGGAGGAATTTTGGTGGAGTGACATTTTCATATTTCAAGAATTCTTCAAACCTTTCATGTACGAGATTTTGCACCTCTTCTTGGTCTAACTTTGAGGTTCCCCTGATGATTCTTCTAAGTTCGTTCCTGTAAAGGAAGAATACATGTTTTGGTTCAATGAGATATCCTCTATCTACTAATCGAGATCCAATCTGAAGGAATGCATTTCTACTACGAGTAATCCAACGGTCAAGATTGTATCTTTGATTCTCTCTGAAACCAATATAGGTCCTAGCCATGCCTCGGATAGTATCAAAGAGTATCCATTTCAATGGACCATATCGTTGCCCCTTGATTCTCTTCTCTGTAATTTTTTCTGCTTTAGCTCTCTTTCGTGCAAGTAATTCTTCTGTTTCCGCAAGATTCTTTGTGCTTTCAGATACCAATGATTTTAGAATATCGAAAACATATTCGGGAGATTCTCTCCATCGAGGATAGTACGCTTCACGTGTAAAACCTCGGTCACCAAAATCATCTAAGAAACATTGGAATTTTGTAAAAAATTCTTGAGTACGAGGGAATTTATCTGATTTAATGACTTGAAGAATGTCCTTCGAAGAGTTATCAAGAACAATTGACTGGATGTTCGAATCTTGTCTGATGTGTTCAGCTAATTCATTTATTCTCCTATTGGTTTCACTCGTCTTGTGTTCTATTCCAGATATTAAAATGGGATAGAAAACCATCGCAGCTTTCTCTCCAAGCCATCGCGTTAGGAGATAGTTGGTTATGAGGTTCATGCCTAAAGTATGAACAGGCAATCCGTAGCGAACCATCCGGAAGTGTTTCATCATCGTTTTATCTAGATCGTCTGCTAGTTCCATTAATTCTGCCTCTGTTCCGACTTTTTTCAAGGCTTTGAACTTTTCATCAAATTCTTCGCATTTAGGGTTGAAAGTATCCTCAGTCCACTTCTCGTACACAGAATTGGTTTTCGTCATACTTCCGTCCCCATCAAAAATCATCAGTCTAATTTCAGCTAAGATTCGTGTTTTGAGCGCGAAAGGTAATTTCACCATGGTATCCTTACCGAAAGGTCCTCCTCCTCCTGGAAAATAATTCAGGACATCATCTGTTCTGATGAACGGAGGCATCTCATTAACTACTTTAGTCCTGATAACATCGAGATTGAAGTATGCATGTCCCTTGTAGAGTTTGATAAGTTGGTCGGGTGTATCCTTGTAACCAAGAATTGCATTTGCTTCTACGTTCACAATATGTATCAATTGGTCTCCAAGAAGACTAAAGAACAACGGAGTGACTGGGTCATTCCAGTAATCATCAGCATAACCTCTGGTCCAGAAGACATCCTCACTTTCGTCTTCATCCATCTTTTGAGCTACAGTTATTGGTCTCGACTGAAGAATGTGAACGTTATGTTCCCTATCTATTGCCCACTCAATATCTTGCGGTGATTCAAATTGGTCTTCAATTGATTTTCCAAGTACTGCTAGCTCAAGGATTTCATTATCCTCCAGAGATGATTGTTGGCTTTTTTCCGGAGAAACACTAGAATATTGAACTCCATCGCCGGATGCATTTCGAACGATAATCGTATTTTTTGTGCCTATTTCTCTGGTGACGAGTTTGAACGGATTTTGTGAATCATCGGTCGAAACTATTACATACCTGTCTGGAACGGCATAACCAGAAACGACTGATTCACCTAGCCCGAAGTTAGATTCTATCATCATTTCATTTTGAATACTTGATATGGGATTACGTGTGAACAAAACTCCTGCACATCTTGCATCAACCATTGACTGAACAATGACAGCTATCTGGACTTGGTCATGAGGTATATCATTCTCTTCCCTGTACGCAACTGCACGACTGGTCCACATTGATCCAAAACAAAGCTTGATGTGCTCCAGTACATTTTGTATTCCTTCAATATTGAGTGACGTATCATATTGTCCAGCAAAAGAAGCATCTGGCAGGTCCTCAGCAGTCGCTGATGATCTAATTGCAACACGCCCTAACCCTAGATGCTGATATGCTTTTGTTATATCTGTAATTACTTCTTCGGGTATCTTTGAGTTTTTGATATGCTCTCTCATAATTTCAGTTGCTTTATTCAATTCACTTGCATTCTCATAATCAATTTTGGCTAGATGATTTCTTGCTAGATCTTTCATCTGGTTGGTAGCAATAAATTTTGAAAATGCCTCTGTTGTAACAACAAATCCAGGCGGAACTTTGAAACCTGCATTTGTCAAGATTGTTAGATTAGAGGCTTTTCCGCCAGTCATGGACTGGGTTGATGTATCAATATGTTTCAAATCAATGACGAATGGTAAATCGGTAACAGTTTGTTCCTCCTTATGTAGGATGGCTAGTTCGTGAGTCGCATCAAACGATGCTAAAGACATTTCGATGTAAAATCTGTAAGGTTCTTTAGGGCTTGCGTACGAGAAATTATTGAGGTTGACCTATATGCGAATCATGCCTGACAAAATGAACAAGCTGGATGGTAGAGTCTGTTTTATTTGTGGAAAATACTTGCTGAATAATACAGAGAAAGACTTAGCGTATCTTAAAGTCCATTCTGGGTCAACGATGATAGCAAATCCAAAAATGTATCATCTATTTGCCTGCCCCAATTGCAACAAGATGGCACATAAGCGATGTTGGTATGATGTTGGTGAAAGAAAAGTCAAGAAGGGCTGGTTTGGTAAAAGTGAGTATATCCTCACATGTCCTAGTTGCGGAACTGATCTTTCACCAAAAAGAGAAAAGAAGGATGATTGGAAACGTGGTTATGAATTACCAGGACATCCTGATTCTGAGATTCTTGAACTTCATGTGAAAGATGTCATGACCTGGAAAGCTGGTTCAGTGTTTGGGAAGATTGGCCGTGTGATTGATAATTTCTTCCAAGCTGTCGGACTCGGATCCCTTTCTGATCCTGAGCGAAATTCAATTGCTCGAGCAGCAGCTAATGTTGGTAAGTCAATTCAGGATGTCGCAGAACGTGTTTTCAAGATTAAGCTAACTCCCGAACAGCGTGCAGAGTTGAAGGTACTCCGATGTCAGAATTGTGATGCACCCCTTCCATTACCTGGTGAGTTCGATAATGCAGTCGTTTGTGCCCATTGTGGAACCGCACATCTCCTCTGAACTCGCCCGAGATTTATTAATATGTACGTATAAGTCAAATTAACAGAACTAGCCAGTTGGAGGACTAGAATTCGAATGCCGATATATCTTGAGTTTAATGTGTCAACATCTCAATTCTTTGAGACCACACGAAATGCTGCTGATGATACTATTCTTCTAGCAATTGATGATAGCCAGAAGAAGCTAATCATGACTGTTCCATCTGGAATTGGAATGATAGCTAAGCGCTCTGCTGAACGACAAGCCCGCGGGATAACCAAGTCTGGATTCCTTTGTAATGATGGTGGTCGATATGGCCGCAATCATGAGCTCGAAATTTTAGGTGAAGGTGGTAAGTTACCAGATCATCTCAGAGAGAGTCCCCGGGAAGTTTACTAGCCTAAAGTAGCATTCGCAGAGCCCCTCCGATGGGCTCTTCCCTTTTGTTTTAATTACAATATAAAATTTAATTCAGTGTTATACTATCAAACACGAAAACTTATATTCTTCACTATCGTTAAATTCTAGTGTGATTTCAATGTTTCAATGTTGCAATATGAAGTATAGTGAAATACGACACAAAGACGTCATCGACTCCAATGGTGAAAAAGTTGGGGATATCATAGACTGCATTGTAGATATTTCAGAAAATAAAATTGCTCTGAAGCACTTGGTGCTGGGCGGCGGAATAATTGAAGAGCTATTAGAGTCAATCAAAGCAAGACCTGACATTGATCCAGTGTGCAATGTCGATGACCTAGATAGCATTTCAGACAAGGTCTATCTCAAAGTCAGCAAAGAAACTCTGAAGAAGACCATTGATCCTGGGGTCATTAGCGAAACAGACCTGAACTTCTCAAAACTTGGCAAACTCAAAGTAGTAGATGCTGACGGGCTTAAAATCGGAAACATCATTGATCTCTGGTTCGACCTAAATAGCCGAATGTGGTTAGTACTTGGTGGAGGTTTCATTGAGGAGCTGTTGGAAAAATTGAGAGTTCAACCGGAGATTGATCTTCTGGTCCCAATGGATTTCATCAAAACGATTACTACTGATGCAATCACTCTGAATAAAACCAAGTTTGAGTTAGAATCTACTTGTGAAGATGAATATGCAAAAGTAAAGAAGGAACTTGCAGCACCTAAATCTTCAGGCATATCCTCACCGCACCAAATCAAACTTGGCTCTGGTATGAGATTGAGATAATGCTCTGTAGGAAATAAAATGGTTACTTCATAGGCAGCCATTTTTCCTTTTCTTATTGCTTTACTTCCAGCGAGTGATATGTTCTGGTTTTGGGCTGAGAGTTTCTTCTCCATCCTTATCAACCGCAAGAAAGGCTCTTGACATAGCCGCATGAAGAGATTGATAGATAGCTACTGTATAGAGTCCCGGTTCATCGAGGTCTCTCAATATCCACTCTAGATGCAATTCTTAATATCACTTGTCACTGAGGGCATATTAATGGATTACATTGGAATCGCACTAGCGCCCAATCGGAACGTTGCAGAAGGGACAAACCACGGCTCTTCCATCCTTCAAATCCTCCACATTTTCTAATGTCAAGGGAGATCCGCACAATGGGCAAAGCCAAGCGCTCAGCCGTTCTCGAAGATCATCAATGGCTGGCAGGATCATCGCCTCATCTTCCCCTGAAACCTTCAAAGTACAATTTGCTCCTTTTGTGTTACTAGGCCCTGAAATTAGGATTTCCACGGCAATACTCTTTCCAGTATATTTCCCTTTAGCAAATCCGTGAATCTCTGCAAACACAATCTCTTCTTTAACCTCAAGATTACTACTTACTTCGTAGAAGTTGGCATCCTCCATTGTTCTCAATGCCTTCTCATGCATCTCCTCTGGAGTCCAACTATCAACTTTAACAACCAACTCACCACACTGAAGCTCTTTCAATTTTAGAGTAAACTGATTTGGATTGATTTGTTCTGGAAGTAAGAGATCACAGACTGATCTGATGATGAACGGTTTTGTATTCAATACGTGTGGGTTTCCTCTCTCATCGATATACGATACTCCAGCAACAATTTCTCCTCTAACACAATCCTGCGTCGGAAGAAAATCAAATGTTGGACTTCTAAATCCTGATGGTTCGATTTTTGAGAACACAGTGTCATTATCGTTACCTGCTAAGCGTAGGGCTTCTTTCGGATAGGATATGAGGAAGACTGTGACATCAGATATTATGAAGGGTGTTTCATTGAGAACCTTCACCTTGAAACGCATTCTATTCCCAATAAACTCCCCTCCTCTGAGAGCTCTCACAATTCCAGTTTCCTTGATTTGCTCTCGTCTAACCTTTGCAATCGAGTGAGCTACTCCAGGTATGGGTCTTCTTCTCCCAGCAAATTGTGGATTTGAGCTAAGACGAGTATACTGCCGATTCAATTTTTTTTGTTCTAATCTAAGAAATGCAGAGCTCCGTTCAATTCTCTCCCACTCTTTTTCTTCAGAAGTAAGCTTTACATCAGGTCTTCTTTGAAAATCACTTTTTTGGCTATCAACATCTCCTAATAAATAGCAGAATACTAGAACAACCCAGATTGAAAATGCAATACCCCCTAATAACTGAATAATATCAAGAGCCATTCGTCTTATCTCCCTGTACTAATTCCTTCAATGTTACCTCGCTACCTCCCGATGGGTACGTTACAGAAGGGGCAAACCACAGCTTTTCCATTCTTCAAATACTCAACATTTTCTAAGGTCAGCGGAGACCCACAGAGGGGACAAAGCCAAGCACTCAACCGTTCTCGAAGGTCATCTATAGCTGGTAAAATCATTGCTTGGTCATCTCCTGTGACTTGTATTGTGCAACTTGCACCTTTTTGATTTACTGGACCAGAAACAAGTATCTTGACTCCAACGCTTTTACCAGTGTATTTCCCTTTTGCTAGTCCAGATATTGAAGCATGGAAAATTCCATCTCGTTCATCACTGCTGCTCTCCACCTCAAAGAAATTTGCCTCTTCGATAATGCGCAAAGATTTTTCGTGCATCTCCTCAGCAGTCCATTCTTGTACTTTGACAACTATCTCGCCGCACTCATGAGATTTCAATTTAAGTTCAAAATCATCAGGAGTGACTTGGTCTGGGATGAGGAGATCACATACTGATCTAATAATGAATGGTTTTGTAGTCAGGGTGTGAGCAGTACCCCTCTCATCAATGTATGACACACCAGCAATGATTTCTCCTTTAACACAATCTTGAGTCGGGAGAAAATCAAATGATGGGCTCCTGAATCCTTGAGGTTCGATCTTAGGAAAGACCTCGTCATCATCACTAGCAAGTCGAAGAGCTTCAGTTGGATATGAAATGAGGAATACTTTGACATCTGTAATTGTGAATTGGGTTTCATTGAGAACTTTGACTTTGAATCTCATTCTATTTCCGATGAACTCTCCACCTCTTCGTGCTATGACAGATTTTGATGCGAATCCAGATTCAGACCTTCTTACTAAGTGTCGATCTGCTTCTCCAATCGCTCTTGATACACCTGAGATGGGCCTCTTGTACCCTGTCATTGTTCTTTGTGTGTAGTTTCTTCGTTGTTGCTTCGGTGGAGCGGTCATTGAAAGTTCCTTTGCCATATATGATGGCACTCCCTCTGGAGTTTCACTGGGGGATTGTGCTTTGGCACTGCTCACAATTCCACCAGTAACGATTATGCAAACAACTAGTAATAGTAGTAATAGTGGTCCGAGCAACAGGAGAAAATCTATCTGCAATCATAAACCCTCTTGATGATTCAAAGATTGGGGAGCACGAACCTCCTCACTTCCTACATTTCTCTTCTCGCGAAAGAAGATATAGGTTTTCCTAGAAAAAGAACATCATAGAATAAATACAACCAGTAGAATTCCCATGATTGTTAGAATTGTGCCTATTATGACACTTTTGTTCATATCTTCACGCAGATAAATTACAGAAAGAGGTGCGGTGATTACTGGGGCTGAAGCTATCAGTATCGAGGTCACTGTCGCACCAACAAATTTGATTGCATAACTATACACAATGAGACTTACCCCTATTGAAAAGAGACCTGTGAGCAATGCAATTCCGGAAATTCGTCTGGAAGGCAATTGTCTTCTTCCTCTCAATGAGAACATGAACACGGGAATATACACAATCGATGCAACAAGCACTCTAAAGTAATTAGCCTCTGCAGCTCCTACGGAGGTTATTCCGTATTGAAATATAACATCACTTGATGACCAAACGATAATAGTTACAAATGCCAGAAAGAGACCTATATTTCGGTCTCTGCTGGTCCATCGTTTATTATTTTCATCATCTTCCGAAAATTCAGCTCTTGCTATCAGTACTACGCCAATAACAACAATGACAGCACCAATAACCCTCTGAAGTATTACGGGTTCTGCTAAATATACAGCTGCCATTAAATAAACTACCAATGGATAACTCATAACAATAGGAAATGCTCTGCCGACTCCAATGCGTTCTTGGCTAAAGAAGTACAAAGTATCTCCAATTACAATTCCAAGAATCATCGAAATAGCGAGTGGAAACATGGATTCTGCAGGGATTGAAATAAAGACAGTACCCGCAGAAACGACAGCAAAAATGTAAGATATTGGTAGACTAACCCAAATTCGAGTGACAACAATATCAATCACACTAATCTCTTTGTCAATCTTTTTATAGATTACATTGGTGATGCCAAAGAATACTGTCGCAGCAATGGCACATAATATTCCAATGGCATACTCCTCAAGAGATCCTTGCATGATTGACGAAAAGCAGAGTCAGCCCGCCTAATGGCTCTATCTCCCTATTATAATTCCAAATTTTGTGTGCTATATCAAATCCACTCGATAGTATGTGAATCAATGAGGTTCTTTAACCACTTATGCCCAAATTCGTATTCTATGGCGAATGAGCCTTCATGATCATCAATGATTTTGTTAGGGCGACCAATGATGTCAATTGCATCTTGTTCGCGACTCTTTGCAATTTGAATTACCACATCTTCGTCAACAACAAATGGTGGTTCCCCTAGTGCTTCTTCAGTGAACATTGGCATCTCAAGAATCGGGGTGATATCCAAGTGAGTTATTTTGTTATTCGATAGATCTATCCTACCAATTCTTCTGAGTGGTGTAAGCACGTTAAAATCAAACGAGGCAAGATTGCTATTCACAAGACTGAGACTATCGATTGATTCCTTGCCTTTGAGAAATGTAAAATTAATTTTAAGTTCCAGCTTATCACTGAAGCATTCTGAAACATCTAGTATTTTGATTGGAGCTTTCTGTGGAAGGGTTATCCTGTACGGTTTTGTTGGTATTCTGGACCCATATCTCCAAGGTAAATGCTCTCGAGTTTCTGGCAACCAGAGAGTGATTTAAGATTCAGTTCTGGCATATCAAGTGAATAGAATCCTACTGAATTCAAGTTCGGGAGTGTTTTGAGGACTTCAAGTCCTTTCAGACTTTTTATTGGTCCAGCAATGGTAACCACTCCAAGTTCTGGATGATTTGCGAGAGGAGTAAGATCAATCTCTTCAATACTCCTTTCTGGACTGATATTTATCTCGATAGATGTCAACCAGATGAGTGCTTGAATACCCTCAAAATTGATTTGTTTTAGATGAGGACCTTCAGTGATTGCTAGTACTAGTAGAGCTTGTAACTCCTTTAGATCCGCTATATTGAATGTTGTATCCTCTAGAAGTTCAAGTGTCAATATCTGAACCTCAGGAGCAGCGGCGAGTATATCCTCCACGAGTTCTTCGGTGAGTTCACCGGTATATGTAATTCTTGAGAACCCTTTGATGGATTCTCGTAGAGCTTTTCGTTCAGGAGCTAAGGTATGATTCATTCAGTATCTTCTCCAGATATGATTAGTTTCACTAGAAATAGAGTCTAACATGTGAGTGGACAAGTTGTTGTTTGTACCATAATTTTCAGTCTATCTTTCCATTATACTTGCAGAATGGGTATTCAATAACCGATACTTTTAGTGTAATCAGTTTTCTAGAATCTTGAAAACTCTCGCTTCTAGTTCCTCAGGCGATACAATTTCTGTAAAGTTACCAGCTTCACCTAAGATTTTTTCGCCTTCTTTATGGAACTCTTTTGGAATAACTACTAAAACTGGAATATTGTATGACTTGGCCGGGTAAAGGAGATTTAGAGGGGGGGCTATTACCTTTTCTGATATTTCTCGTCCAGGAAACAATTTATGTAAATATGTAATAATAAGGTCTACTTCACCAGGTTCTAAATGTGATGCGATTTTTCCATGACTGTCCCATTCATTACTCAGTGGCAATGTACGGTGGCCACTCGCTACTATTTTTGTGAGTAGTATTGAATCTACACCATCAAAATAACCAATAGTCTTCATTTTTATCATCTCAGTATATAGCAAACTATGATTAAGAATCCTTTGTTGTAGTATGTCTACACAGAGTATTTGTCTCTTTCAGTGAGTATATCCTCCACGAGTTCTTTAGTGAGTTCACCTGTATATGTGATTCGTGAGAGACCCTTGATTGATTCTCGCAGGTTCTTTCTTTCAGGGGTTAAGTCGTCATTCATTCGTAATTTACTCCTGATGTGAGTAGTCATGTTGGCAATAAGGTCAAATATGTGTGTGGACTAACTGACTAGTAAGTAACCGTTCACCCAATACAATTATCTGATTTATGATGATAGTTAACACATGTGACGCATTATGAAAAAACATCATCTACGAAGAGACCCTATTCCTCACTCTCAAATTCATCGTCCAAGTAATCTTCATATTGTAGTACGAAAGCCAACTTATGATTATCAAACACCATTAAGAACTAACCGCTATTGGCTTGACAATGATCCAATTGGAACTCATTTTATTAATGCATTACAATCAACATTTCCAGATGGCGAGCTGTTTTTTATTCAAGCAGCTGTTGATGGTGCTAGAATTCTTAGACAGCACGGAAGTATTGGCAATCAAATGGAGCAAGATTTGAAGTCATTTCAACAGCAAGAGGCGCATCATAGTCAACAACATAGACTATGGACCGAAGTACTTATTCAAATGGGCTATGAAAAACTCGCTCTATATAATAAGGATCTGCACAAAATTGATGCATGGGTCCGCAAGCATATTTCTGCAAATTGGCGACTTGCAATCACAGCTGCATTTGAACATTACACTGCATCCATCGCCTATCTCTTCACCTACGTTAATCAAGACTTTCTTATGAGGGCAGCCGCTCCTTTCAATAGTCTTCTTCTTTATCATGCAATTGAGGAGATAGAACACAAAAGCGTGTGCTTTGATCTTTCTCAGATGCTTTCTCAAAGTTACTTACTACGCATAATTAGCTTTGTCTTTGCTACACTGGATCTTGCAATCAACATATACATGCGGATGATATATTTGTTAAAGAAGGATGGATTATGGGGATGGAAATATCGAGTGAAAGTTTGGAAGTTTTTCTTAGGAAGAGATGGATTGTTAAAAGGTCTATTTCCAAGAATTATCCAATACTTACGACCATCATTTCATCCATGGATGACCGATGAAAGGAATGGTATTGAACATATCTTTGGGAATCTACTCATAAAAAATGGGATCGAACCGTTTGAATTTGAATGATCGATTTTTTAATTACTATGCTGTTGAAACATTTGAGAAGATGAAGGAGAAGAATCCTTCAATGTAGGAGGATATTCATCATCCATTAGATACAACACAGAATAGATATTCGATTTCTTTTCCTTCTTTGAGGTTCTCACATTTACTTATATTAATTGACATCAACATCTTAAGTAAAGTCATGCACTCAGTCTTTCTTTGAAGTCATCACCTTTATCGTACTTAGTTATTCCCAAGCTTCATCAGTGGCTGGGAGGGTATCCTTTGGAGGTTCTGTTCCCTCGTATTTCTTCACAATGTTAACAACCTCCGGAATCCAGTCAAGACCTAACTTCTTGATTTTCTCCTTTGTTGGAACTCCATTGCGGGTCCAACCTCGTCGCTTGTAAGCAGCATCTGTGAGAAGTCTGTACTGCTCTTCTCTATACTCTCGTAGTTTCTGGTTCTTCTCAGTCGTATTCATTCCGCTGATGTCAACACCGATTTCCTTGAGCTGTTCATCGTATCTCTCTGCACGTGACTCGTATTCCCAATCAGTAACTGGTCCAGCACTTCGATAGGGGATGAACGAGTCATTTATTCTAAGACCCTTGCCCTGTCGGATGTTGAAGATCCTCTGGAAGTTGTAGACCTTCTCACTCATGTAAATCAAGTCTTCTCCCTTGGTAGGTTTCCCTGTCATTGCCTGGAAGAACTTGGCATAGAAGTCAACATGACCCGGAACCTTTGCTGGCTCACTAGTATCTGCGTTATCTGCTGGCACAACGTCGTTCCAAGGCAACTTACAGAGACCATTCAAACCAAACCAAGTACGCCAGTTGGGGAAATAGTGCAGTGCCTCTGCTTTGTCTTCAAAGGTAGGCATGTAGTTGTGTACTTGGTCTAAGAAGATGAGCCAAGCTTCGTCGTGCTGTGGCCCCTTCAGTGTGAGACCGTAGCCACCCTGCTGTGCAAGACTCTCCTTAGTCACATACTCAGAGTATTCGAGACCTTTGTGCTCCATGCCAATATCGTGCATGACCTGTTTATCGACACCGAATTTATCCCCGAAGTAACTCTTGAGATAGTGAATTCCCTTTCCGAAGTGCTCGCCTCCGAAACCTTTGCCCTCTGCAATCTCATGTAGTACAACAAGTGCTTCTTCAGCAGCTCCCCACTTCAGCTTATGACCACCTGTAGCCTTCTCGTCAATGTATCCTCCCTCAAAGAGTTCCATGACAAATCCCATGGTTGTACCGAATGAGATAGTATCGATACCGTAGGCATCGCAGTAGAAATTAATTTCAGCGACCCACTTGGGATCGAACACTCCAATATTCGAGCCACATCCTGCAATAGTTTCATACTCTGGGCCATCAACAACTACGGTCTTCCCTTTGAATGCCCCCGTCTTAGGAACAAAACCTTCAATACAATGAGAGCAGTTAATTGCACATGGACGCCAACAGCCATCCCAACCCTTTCCATTGTTAGTGTATATCTCTTCCCAGACATCACCAAAGAGACCCTTGGCTTCGGGATCACTACCTGCTCTGAAGTTCCGAGTCGGAAAGAGATCGAACTCATTCATGATTGATGGTAGGTGACCAGTTCCAATCACTCGCATTCTGTTTTGTAGTGGATCCAGCTTTAAGATTCCACCTGAATGACCACGCCCTGCTTCCTTTATCCCATCTGGGTCCACAGGATTTTCAAGATCCAGCGTAATCTTGGCAAACTTAACAACGATTGCTTTGATTTTCTTGTTCCTGAAGACGGTTCCAATTCCGCCACGCCCTGCCTGTTTATATCGTGGGATGTTTCGGCGCATATCCCACCATGAAAAGTTTAGACAGCCCATCCATGCATGTTCTGATCCTGGTCCTGCACTGGCAACTGCCATATCTTTCCCCTCTGACTCAGTATGTCGCTCACTTAGAATCCTAGTAATCTCATAGGCAGTATCAGGAATATCACTAGCATCATGGATCTCTACTTTTCCATGATCACCATCAATAAGAATATACACATCCCTCTCTGCTTTCCCTTGAATCTCCATCGCATCAAAGCCTGAGAATTTCAAGTTGGGTCCAACATAACCTCCAACGTTGGAATCTATTGGGATTCCTGTCATAGGCGAGATCGAAGTCACGATTGACTTACCCGCTCCGGGATATTGAGTAACTCCACCAAGCGGACCAGTTGCAATGCAGATCTCATTTTCGGGGTCATCCCATTTTACTATCCGGTCTTTTGGAAGACCATTCCACATCAGCCATAGATCAAAACCCTTGCCTCCCGTGAAGGTTTCTTTCATTTTTTCATCGACAGGTTTGATTTCAATTGTATTATCCGAGATGTTAACATAGAGTGTTTGATTTGCATACCCCTTGTCAATCTTCGGAACTTTGTATGTGAACTCCTTAAGCGCCAAGAATATACACCATCCATTTGTATGAACTTGTCTTCGGTAGCAACTCGTCTGAGCAGCACGTTGCTTGCGCGTGGGTCTTACATTTGAGTCTTACCTTAGCTGACCTGCATGACTGTGCATATGGGCTCAACAATGCGAAAGAGTCTGAAATTACTCATCAGGGCGAACTAGTCGGAATACACCTTCTTCCCAATGGGTTCGTTTCGTCTTCTTCCATTCGTCTAGATTTGGAATATACTTACGAATCATATCCATTGTTAGCAATTGTTTGTAAATATGCTCGGGACAGAAAATTCTTCGCTGATTTCCAAAAAACTCGAACGGTATGATAATGTCATCTTCAGTGTGAAAATCTATGAACTCAACATATTGCCATTCGACTGCTTCTGGACTTCCAAGCAAAAATCTAGAAATTCCAATTGGGCTTATGATGAGTTGCTCATAGCCCTTGAGCATACTATAGAACATCAGAATGAATAACGCAATCACAATGATTGCAATAAAGATAGAGAATGATCCGCCAGCCATTGATAAGAAGATTAAGCCAATTGCGGTAAAAAACATTACACCAATGATTTTGAAACTGCCTAATATTCGATTGAATCTTCCATAGTCAAGAACGCACTCGCACTGGGGATCTGTTAAAATCAGTTCATACAGTTCTTCGTCAGGCTTAGCAGAAGTTTGCTCTTGCGTTTGACCCGCATCATAATCCTGATCACCTTCCCATTCACGCATTATAATTTCTTCATACTTCTCCTGACCTTCTGATCTGTCAATATCTGGTTTCATATAGACTCGGTCATTTACCATTCTTTCTTCTAACTCTTTGAAATCATCAAGTATGTACCAGGTGTCAATTCCTCCGACATATTCACTGATTATGTCTAGAGAAAGTCTGATGGCAAAGTGAGAATTCCTGTATCCTAACTTGAGTGTCCCTGACCTGAAGAGGATATAATCAAATCCATCGCCCTTATCCTTGATTTCGATATACTCAATCTTATCCCATGGTATAGCTCCCTCATCCCAGACAGATTTCTTGGCGATTCCTGTACTACTGACAAATGTTGTGTAGTAGTTGTGTGCAAAATTCATGTATGAAAGCGTACCGAGAATGATTACAATTGCTATACAAATGGTTGTTAGAAATACTATTGTAAGGATTGGATGATAGAAGATGGCCGCTAGTAAAATGAGTGCAGCAGCAAGTAACAATGAGATGCCCATTAAACGTTTTATTGTTCTTTGACTTATCTTACTTACACCGTATATTTTGCAATCTGCATCAGTCCTTATTTTCTCAATAAGTTTCGTTTGATTCTCTTCGTTAAATATTGGATCCCATTCTTCAGACACAAGAATTCATCCTATTTTGCTACCACTAATCTGATAATTTACTGAAAGCATAAAACAGTTCTTCATCTTAGAATCTGCTTTGCCTCTGGCGACGATGTTATATTGAAGTAACGTTCAGAGCGAATACCTGAACCACAGTATCCATGGAGAGTATCCTGTGAAAGACGTGATCTCAACTCTTGAGAAATACCTCAGCCCTGTAGGCCTTGCAAAACTGTTGGCAATTCCTAATCAGGATGTCCACAGATTCGTTGCCAAGGCTGTAGATCTTTGTGAACCAATGAAAGTCTATGTCTGTACAGATGCTCAGGAAGATATCGACTACATTCGAAGAAATGCTATTGCACGGGGAGAAGAGACAGAGCTGGCAATTGATACTCACTCAGTTCATTTTGATGGTTTCTTCGACCAAGCACGAGATAAGGCAAGTACGAAATATCTTGTTCCTAAGGGACAATCTCTTGGTCCCCATCTGGAACAGAAAGATAGAGATCAGGGACTCGAACATCTCAATAATCGTATGAAGGGGAGTATGCATAACAAGAAAATGATCATTCGCTTCTTCTGTCTCGGACCGCTTGATTCTGAATTCTCAATTCCAGTTGTTCAAATTACTGATTCTTTCTACGTTGCTCACAGTGAAGATTTGCTGTATCGATCAGGATACGAATTTTTCAAGAGGCATCCCGATGACAAGGAGATTTTCTGGATGCTCCACTCCTCAGGTAAACTTGTACAATCAGTTAGCATTGGATGGCAGAAGCGAGGAGTGTACATTGATTTTAAAACTAATGCAGTCTATAGCTACAACACTCAATATGCTGGAAATACAATCGGCCTCAAAAAACTTGCTTTAAGATTGGCAATTAGAAAGGCAAGTCGAGAAGGTTGGTTAGCTGAACATATGTTCCTTATGGCTGTTCATGGACCCGAAGGTCGTAAGACCTACATGACTGGAGCTTTTCCATCTGGATGCGGGAAGACCAGTACATCCATGGTACCGGGTGCGACTATAGTTGGTGACGACCTATCATATCTCAGGATAGTTGATGAGAAAGTACGAGCAGTGAATGTCGAACAAGGAATTTTCGGAATCATTCGGTCTGTTAGCAAGAAAGGAGATCCAATAATTTGGGAGGTTCTCAATTCCTGTCAACATGCCATCTTCTCCAATGTATTGGTGACCGAGGAAGGATATCCTCATTGGTTGGATGATGGTCGGGAGATTCCACCTCGCGGGGTCAATCACTCCGGTCCATGGTGGATTGGCAAGGTCGATGAATATGGCGAAGAGATTCCTATGGCACATAAGAATGCGAGATACACAATCAATCTGCATGGCTTGCCAAATCTTGATGAAGCCTTGGAAAAATCGGATGGTGTCGAAGTAGGTGGCATCATCTATGGTGGCCGTGATGCAGACACCTGGGTACCAGTTAAGCAATCATTCAATTGGAATCACGGAGTTATCACGATGGGTGCAAGTCTTGAAAGCACATCGACTGCTGCAACTCTTGGACCAAGTGGTGAACGTATGTTTCAACCTTTCTCGAACTTGGATTTCCTCTCCATTCCTCTAGGCCAATATATCAAAAACCATCTCAAATTCGGTGAAAATATCCGAAAGCAGCCATCCATCTTTGCAGTGAATTATTTCCAGCAGGATAGGGACGGTAATTATCTTACCGAGAAAGATGCAAAACGAGTATGGTTGCAGTGGATGGACTTGAGAATCCATGGTGCGGTTGATGCGATAGAGACCCCTGTTGGCTTTATTCCAAAGTATGATGATCTTAAGCAGCTCTTCAAAGAGCATCTCAATCAGGACTATTCGGAAGCTCAATATGAGGAGCAGTTTTCTATCAAAGTACAGGCGTACATCGACAAATGCAATCGCATTGAACAGATCTATCGTGATACCTGTCCAGACGCACCGGATATTCTATTCAAGCTTCTTAGAGAGCAGAAAGAGCGACTCCTGTCTGCTCAAAAGGAATATGGAAATATTCTATCTCCTTCAAAATTGGGACGGCCGCTATAAGACATCAGTTACAATTTGTAAGAAATGAAGAAATTAGGTACCAACAAGTATTTTGTGAAACGTGAATGGTTTCAAACAAATAGTTACCAGTTATGTCCTTTTTCTATACTTAAATCAACCAATGCAGACGCTATTAAACCCGACAAGATAATATCCTCTTTTTCTCAGCCAGTTTAATATTCACACCGATTTAGGGATATGTTATAAATCATGATTCATATTTCTAAATCAGTGGAGGACTGCGAATGACCATTGAAAGAACAACGAAGTCCAAAGCTTCTCGGACAGAGACTGAGATCAAATCTAAAGAAGCACTCGTCATTGGTGGTGGTGTGGCAGGAATGACTGCTGCCTTAGATGTAGCTAATCAAGGCTTCAAGGTGACTCTTGTAGAGAGATCACCATCTATTGGCGGAGTCATGGCTGCAATCGATAAGACCTTTCCAACACTCGATTGTAGTGCCTGCATTCTTACACCAAAGCTAAGTGAGGTGTCCCGTCATCCTAACATAGATCTTCTCACTTATTCCGATATAAAATCTATTACTGGAGAAACTGGCGATTTTAGAGTGAAGATTCATAGAAAAGCTCGGTATATTGACGAAACACTTTGTAATGGATGCAATGACTGTGCACCTGTCTGTCCCGTTGAAGTACCAAATGAATTTGATGAAAACATAGGATTCAGGAAAGCAATCTATGCACCTTTTCCTCAAGCAACACCACACGTTAACACAGTAGACAAGAAGGGAGAGCCCGCATGCAGAGCAACCTGTCCTGCTTCAGTGAACGCACAGGGTTTTATTACCATGATGCGTCATGGCGCATATGACGAAGGTCTTGAGATCTTTCGAAGATCAAATCCCTTCGCTGGAGTTCTTGGCAGGGTCTGTGTAGCATTTTGCGAAGGAGAATGTGAACGTGGGATGCTAGATGAGAGTCTAAGTATTAGAAACCTTCATCGTTTTCTTGCTGATTACGAAAGGGAACACACATCTGCTCCAGTAGAGGCAAAGATTGACAAGAAGGACAGAGTTGCTGTTATTGGCGCTGGACCTGGTGGTATCACTTGTGCTTATCACTTAGCTCGTCTTGGTTATCCAGTCACGATTTTTGAAGAACGTGAGGAGCCTGGTGGCATGCTACGATATGCCATTCCCGAATATCGACTTCCACGTGATGTACTTTCAGAGGAGATTCAGCGTGTTCTCGATATGGGTGTGAAGCTTAAGACAGGTACTAAGATTACATCCATCAAGAGTCTTCAAGAGAAAGGATTCCATGCAGTATTTGTGGCAACAGGTACTTGGCAGAGTAATAAGCTGGAACTCAAGGGTGAAGACTCAGAAGGAATTATGCACGCGATTGAATTCTTGGAGTCTGTTAATAAGGGCGAAGATATTGCTATCGGTAATCGTGTAGCAGTAATCGGTGGTGGTGATGCTGCAATAGATGCAGCTCGTACTGCTGTTAGACTGGGAGCAAAAGATGTCACGGTGATATACAGACGTTCTCATATTGAGATACCTGCAATTCCAAGCGAAGTTGAAGATGCGATGAAAGAAGGAGTGAAGCTTATGCTTCTCACTTCACCAACGGAGCTTATGGTGAACCATGGAAAGCTCACTGGACTACGTTGTATCAAGATGCGCCTTGGCGAACCTGATGCTTCAGGTAGACGAAGACCCGTACCAATTCAAAACTCCGAATTCACTATGGCTCTTGATAACATGATTATTGCAGTCGGTCAGTCAGCTGACCAGAAAGGTGTACAAACCGAAGTGGAGTGTTCAAAGTGGGGCAATGCTGTAGCTGACCCTCTCACTCTCGCTACTAATATCCCAGGCGTGTTTGCTGGTGGGGATATTGTACTCGGACCAAACACTGTGGTGAAAGCAGTTGGTCATGGCATCGAGGCTGCAATCTCCATAGACCGTTATATACGAGGAGTTGACCTGATGGAGAATCGAGTCAAAGACCGTCATCGTGTTCAATCATATGAAGTAGACAAGACAGGAGTTCCACTTGACAGACGTCGTGCTTCAATGCCAAAGCAAGGCGTCGATAGTCGAGTTCGTGACTTCGATGAGGTTGAACTTGGATTCAGTGAAGATCGGGTTAAGGAGGAATCTGAGCGGTGTCTTGGATGTGCTGTGTGTTGTGAATGTGAACGGTGTGTCGATGCTTGTCAGAGAGACGCTATTGACCACACAATGAAAGATGAAGTAATCGACCTTCATGTTGGCGCACTCATACTGGCTACAGGGTACAAACTTTTTGATGTAACTGAGTATCCACAATTCGGATACGGAACCTTACCAAACGTCATCACTGCAATGGAGTTCGAGAGACTCATCAATGCAGCAGGTCCGACTCAGGGTCATTTATTGAGGCTTAGCGACGGTAGAAAACCAAAGAGTGTCGGTTTTATACAGTGTGTCGGCGCTCGTGATGTACAGAAGGGAGTTCCCTTCTGTAGTCGAGTATGTTGCATGTACGGAATTAAAAATGCAGTGATGTGCAAGCAACATGATTCTGATATTGACGTCACAATCTATTATGCGGATATCCGTGCCTTTGGTAAAGGATTTGAAGAGTTTTACGAAAACGCTAGGACTCGTTTCGGTGTTAAGTTCATGCGAGGGCGAGTTGCTGAGGTTTCAAAGTACAAAGATAATGGTACCTTGAAAGTCCGTGTCGAGGATACCGAAAGAGGCAAATTGCAGGAGATTGAACACGATTTAATCGTCATCAGTCCTGGAATTCAACCTCCAGATGGTCTTGACGACCTCGCAGTAGAGCTCAACATGGACCTATCAGAAGAGGGCTATGTTGACGTAATAGATACTATCCTCGCACCTGTAGATTCACCTATACCTGGGGTCTTTGTGTGTGGATGTGCAGATGGTCCAAAGGATATTCCTGATAGCGTGTCCGCAGGAAGTGCAGCAGCAATGAAGGCTACAATAGTACTATCACAGGTAGATGATGAATGAGGTGATCGAATTGAATCAGAGAAATAATCAATCTCAATACACACCAAGCTCTGCTTTCTCAAAAGAGATTGAGAAAACACCTGGTGGTGAAGATATCCAACATTGCATACAGTGCGGAATGTGTACTGCGTCTTGTATGGTTGCTAATATGGAAGAACAATACCGTCCTCGGAAACTAATACAGAAAATACTTCTGGGGATGCGAGAAGAGGTATTGAGAAGCGAACTTCCGTGGCTTTGTATGACTTGCCGTCACTGTGAGGAACGTTGTCAAGAAGATGTTTCTCTTGCTGAGATCTTTCATGCTGTACGAATTCTTGCAGCAAGAGAAGGTCACATACCCTCCAATGTCCAAAATGTCATTGATACAGTATTGGAAGATGGATGGATGCTCAAAGATGGGTATTCCGACATGATAGAAGATGATCGTGATGACCTCGGACTGACTACAGACTTAGGATGGAATAATGAGTTTACGAAGAAGATCAAGAAACGTTACATTGATGGAGGGAATAAAAAATGAAAGAATTTGCTCTCTTTAGAGGATGTACCACACCAGTTCGGCTTCCTTCCTACGAGGCTTCCGTAATAGCTGTTCTTCGGAAGTTGGGCATCAATCTTGTCGAGATGGAAGATACAAACTGCTGCGGTTCGCAGTACATTGAGTCTATTAACCACACTGCATTCGCCGCAATGTCAGGAAGACTTCTGGCAATTGGTGAAAAGATGGGTATGGACATTTTAGCAATCTGTGGTGCATGTTCTGGTGCCATGAAAACGGTGAAACATGAACTTGATCATGATAAGAAACTAAGGAAAGAAGTGAATGAGATTCTTGCTGAAGAAGGTCTTGAATATACTGGAAAATCTGAAGTGAAACACCTTCTGCAGATTTTCTCAGAAGATATTGGTTATACTGCAATTCGAGAAGCAATAGTGCGACCCTACAACGGTATTCGACTATCTGCACATTATGGATGTCATGTAACTCGACCTGAAGAAATTGTGCAAGTAGACGATGCTGAGAATCCAACAATCATTGACAAGATCATTGAGATTGCAGGAGGAACCGCAGTCGATTATGTAGGGAAGACCAGATGCTGTGGAGGTCCAATGCTAGGAATGAATGTGGGTCTCGCAGGCAGGATTGGCCGCGATAAAATTGAGAACATCCGTGCTGAGAACGTGCAGGGAATAATCACAGCTTGTGAATTTTGTAATTTGCAATTGACTCAGGTGCAATTCGACGATGAGGCTAGCAATTTGTCAAAGATACCGGTAATGACCCTCCCTCAATTTCTCGGACCTGCACTAGGAATTGACTTTGATTCACTCGGAATCGAGATGAATAAGATTAGTCCACAACCTATTATCCAGGGATAGGAGGAAAAGAAATGTCAGATACTCAAGAACCACGTATTGGAGTATTCGTGTGTCACTGTGGCCACAATATTGCTGGCTACGTCGATGTAGAGAAAGTAGCAAAGCAAGCTGGTGAGCTGCCCAATGTTGTATTTAGTGCTGACGAGATGTTCATGTGCTCTGATGCAGGCCAACAGCTGATTAAGGATAAGATCAAAGAGCTTAACTTAAACAGAGTTGTTGTTGCCAGTTGCAGTCCTCGAATGCACGAGCCAACTTTCAGACGTGCTGTCGAAGAAGCAGGTGTTAACCGATACCAATTTGATCAAGTGAATTTACGAGAGCATGTTAGTTGGTGTCACCAGAACGAATGGGACAAGGCAACCGAAAAGGCATGGGATTTAGTTCGCATGTCTGTTGCACGAGCTCGAAAACTTGAGAGCTTTCCTGTCAAGACCGTCAGAGTTACCCCGCGGACGCTTGTTGTCGGAGGTGGTATTGCTGGTCTTCGTGCAGCGATGGATATTGCTGAGAGAGGCTTCGAAGTCGTACTCGTTGAGAAAGACTCAGAGCTTGGCGGTCATGTTCGAAAGCATACTCATATTTTTCCAACTGACCGATCTGGTGCTGATATTCTCAAACCCCTACTAAAAGATGTAAAGAACCATGAACGGATCACTGTCATGTTGAACAGCAAAGTAACGGAATTCGATGGTTACATTGGGAATTTCATAGTGACTGTAAAGAACGAGAAGACTGGTATTGGAGAGAAGTTAGACATTGGAACCGTGATTGTCACCACGGGTTTCGAACCCTTCAAACCAACGGGATACTACAGCTATGGAGAAACTCCTGATATTATTACACTTGCTGAACTCCAAGAAATTCCTCGCACTGAAGGTCTCTTTCGACCAAGTGATGGTAAACCCGTCAAGAGATTGGTCTTTATCGGGTGTGTAGGGTCTCGAGAACCAGGAAAACTAGGACATGAGCACTGCTCTCGCTATTGTTGCTCAGCTACCGCGAAAGCTGCAGGTGATCTTGCAACTCGTGTCGATGAGGTCATGATTCTCTATCAAGATGTACGAACCTATGGTAAGGGTCATGAAGAGCTGCACAGACTGGCTCGGAAAAATCATGTCATCTATAGCAAGTTCCCAAGGGACAGTAAGCCTAAAGTCGATACAACTAGCGGCAAGATTCAGGTTTCTTGGCATGATGTTCTAGCAGATGTCGACCTAGAAATTGATACTGACCTTCTTGTGTTGTCATCGGCAATGGTTCCACCTGAAGATATGGCAGAAACCGCTAAGATGTTCAGCCTTACTAGAAGTCCTGATGGTTTCTTCAACCCCGAACATATCAAGCTTGCACCTTTGACGACTCACACTGCGGGAGTCATGATTGCTGGTACAGCTCAGGCGGCCAAGAACGCTTCTGAGGCAGTCATAGATGCAAGTGGTGCTGCTGCAAAAGCTGTTTCGCTGATGGCTGCGGGTGAGGTAGAGATTGAGTCGACTGTGTCTCATGTGATACCTGACCTTTGCTCATCGTGTCATACTTGTGTGACTGCGTGTCCTTACGGTGCAATCTCTATGGACAGCGAGCACGACCCACCAATTGCTTTTGTACAAGAGGCAAAATGCAAGGGCTGTGGAACCTGTGCTGCTGCGTGTCCGAGTGGAGCAATAGTAATGTATCACAGTACCGATGAACAAATCATGACCATGGTGGAAGCGTTTCTATGTTATTCTCCTGTAGCTGATGGAGGTGAATCTGCATGACAGTTCAAACAACAACTGAAAAGACCGATGCTGATTGGGAGCCTCGTATCGTGGCTTACTGCTGTAACTGGTGCTCGTACGCAGGTGCAGACTTAGCCGGTACAAGCCGAATCCAATACCCGACAAACGCAAGAATTCTTCGAGTGAACTGCACTGGCAGACTCGCTACAGAATTCATCCTCGCGGCTCTGGATATGGGTGCTGATGGAGTGCTGGTTTCCGGATGTCACCCTGGCGATTGCCATTACACATCTGGAAACATTAAGGCTCGAGCAAGGTGGGCACTCATGGAGACCGCTCTTGAACAAGCTGGCGTTGATCCGCGAAGAGTTCGACTTCAATGGGCATCTGCATCTGAGGCTCAGATATTTGCTGATGGTGTGAAGACAATCACTGAACAGGTAAGAAAACTCGGGCCAATCAGGAGGGAATGGAAATGAGCAACCTACTTAGAGTCTATTTCAAACAGAATACAAA